>DATCRI010000071.1 GCA_036569045.1 Chthoniobacterales bacterium
AGCCAGGGCTGGCCGAAGCTCTGGCCGTTCTTCGTGAAGACAATGTCTCCCGCGAGAAAGACAGCGGAATGGTTGGCACCGCCGTTCTTATCGAGAACGAAGACGAGGTCGCCGTATTTGCCGGGCCGCGCGATGGGATAGTAATTTTCCGTGATGTAACGGCTCGTGAAGTCGACATTGGAGAAGCGGTCGTCCGGCGTCTCGTTGAAGAAATTCATCGTCGTCCAGTGGCAGTCCGAGTCAGCACCGCCGGCCTTCGTCGTGAGGGGGAACGTGTAGAGGCGTTCGCGAGCGAAGGAGGGCAGGAGATAGGTGAGACTGATGGTGCCATCCGCGCGACGCACCGATTCGAGCAGCGGCCGCACGTCCTTGCTGCGCACGCCGGGCACCGATGACCAGTAGGCGACGATCTTGTCGATGTCGGAATCCGGTCGCACGCGCAGGCGCACGAGCACCGCCGAGATGCGCGAGAGCACGCGCGCCACGTTCATTCGCTCCTCGTCGGTTGCGAGACGCTGGAGGACAAAGCCGAGGTCACTGAAGGAGGTGCGGTCGCCCTGCACATAGGAGAGATTGCGGATCATCGTCTGTGTCGCCGGCGGCAGTCCGCTGCTCTCGAGGGTCGCCAGGAAATCCTTCGTCGAAAAGCTGAAGGGAATCACGGGCTGGGGAATTCCGTTCCGACGACCCAGCTCGGCGTAGAGTTTCGCCCGGGCGGCTCCCGGCACGGAGACAATAAGCGCCTCGTCCGGGTGGACGACCAGACCGTCGGGCTTCTCGGTGACCATCGCCGGCGACAGAGCCCGCTCGGACGCGGCTGCCGGCACGCCGCAGCTCTCCATCAAGGCGCGAGCCTGCTCCCGATCCGCGCCGGGAAACTTCCAGTCGGCAACCAGCCGCGCTTCGAGCTCAAAGCCGGTGTATTCGTCCGGGCGCTCGAGTTGAATGTTGCGTTCGACCAGCTCTCCCCATTCCGGCACGGTCGCGGGTTTCGGCAGGTCGGCGAGGGGATCGACGGAAGAAACGAGAGGGGGCGTTCCGGCCTTTGTCCCCGGATCGGGGCGCAGAAGGAGCCAGGTGAGCGCGCTCGAGGCGATCACGAGTGACACGGAAAACAGGGTCAATCCCGCGAGGCTCATTCGCACGGCCGCAGCCGCGCGAGGACGTCGGGAGGATCTCCGGTCAGAGATGGGAGGGATGGGGGGCATGATGACTGCAGGGTCTAACCCCGCAGGACGCGAGAAAGCGCCATTTTTTGGCAGATTCGTGCGAATTATTTGGAAAATTATTAATGGCCGCGCCGAAATTGTGAAAATGGGGGCTGGCGTCTTTCCCGGAGAGACATTTCCTTGAGCGCATGAGCACCTCCGAGAATTCCGGCGAGTATCGTTCCATGAAACCCGGCGAGATCAGCTGGCAGGAGCTCATCACGAGCGATTCGGCTGCGGCGATCGCCTACTACACGAAGCTCTTCGGCTGGACGACGCAGCCCTTCCGCGATGGCTACACGATGTTCGTGCAGGATGGCGTCCCATTCGGCGGTGTGATGGAGGCGCCGGTCGCCGAGATTCCCACGCATTGGAAGACCTACGTGATCGTCGAGAATCTCGACGCCTCGATCGCGCAGGCCACGGAACTCGGCGGCACGCTTTGCTGGGGGCCGGAGGAGATCCCCGACGTCGGTCGCATCGCCATCGTGCAGGATCCCACCGGCGCGGTGATCGGGTTGCACCAGCAGCCGTAAGGCGTAGTCTTCTTACGCCCGGCGTTCCTTGATCGCGGCGACGATGTCGGCGATGGCTTCGGCCTTCGGCTTCGCGCCGACGTTGCCTTTGCCGTGAAGGCGGATGCTCACGGCGCCGGCCTCGAGGTCGCGGTTGCCGATCACCAGCATCGTGTGGACCTTGGTTTTTTCGGCGTTCGCGATCTTGGCCTTGATCGGGTCGGTGCCGAGGTCCATGTCGGCGCGGACTTCGTTCGCGCGCAGTTCGCGGTGGATCGCCTTCGCGTAGGTCGTGAGGGCTTCGTCGTCGCCGATGGTGATGACGCGGACCTGGTCGGGCGCGAGCCAGAGCGGGAAATTGCCGGCGTAGTGCTCGATGAGGAAGCCGATGAAGCGCTCGTGCGTGCCGAGCGGGGCGCGGTGGATGCAGAGCGGGGTCTTTTCGGCGTTGTCGCGGTCGCGATAGACGAGGCCGAACTTGCGCGGGACGGCGAAGTCGACCTGGTTCGTGGCGATGGTGAATTCGCGGCCGATGGCGCTCCAGACCTGGACGTCGATCTTCGGGCCATAGAAGGCGGCTTCGTTCGGCACCTCGACGTAGTTGATGCCGCTCTCGATGAGGACGCGGCGCACCATGTCCTCGGTCTTTTTCCAGAGCTCGGGCTCGTCGACGAATTTCTGGCCGAGCTTGGCGGGGTCGTGCGTGCTGAAGCGCATCTGGTATTTGCCGAGGCCGAAGATGGCGAAGTATTTGAGATACATCTCGTTCACGGCGCGGAACTCCTCGGCGAACTGCTCCTCGGTGCAGTAGATGTGCGCGTCGTTCATGTTGAGCGAACGCACGCGCATGAGGCCGAAGAGCTCGCCGCTCTGCTCGTAACGGTAGCAGCAGCCGTATTCCGCAAGGCGCAACGGCAGGTCGCGATAACTGTGCGGTTCCGCCGCAAAGATGCGGTGGTGATGCGGGCAGTTCATCGCCTTGAGGTAGTAGCGATCAGGGCGGCTGAGAGCATTTAACGCTTTCTGAATAGACTCCCCTTGGTCGACAACCTTCTGCAGATAGTCCGGAACAATTCCACCCGACTGCGCGATTTGTTTCTTTACCGACTGCGCAGTGAACTCCTTTGGAAGGATAAACGAGAATTCAGCGGACGCACGATCACACGCGTCTCCGAAAGGTTGGGTGAGATCATGCAGTTTCTCTTCAAGCTGGCGACGCTCCACGTCGTCTTCATCGAGAGTCATCGCCGGGAACATCGATTCCGCGTAATACGGTAGGTGGCCGCTCGTGCGATACATCTTCTCCCGCGCAAGGTGCGGGGTGCGGACGCGGACGTAGCCGGCGGCGAATTCGGTTTCCTTCGCGAGCTTCTCCAGCTCCTCGACGATGGCGGTGCCTTTCGGCAGCCAGAGCGGGAGGCCGGGGCCGACGAACTCAGGATCCATCGCGAAGAGGCCCATTTCCTGGCCGATCCGGCGGTGGTCGCGCTTCTTCGCCTCCTCGAGCATGGCGAAGTATTCGTCCATCGCGGTCTTGTTCTTGAACGCGGTGCCGTAGATGCGCTGGAGCTGGGGGTTCTTTTCGTCGCCGAGGTAGTAGGCGCTGGCGACGTGGGTCAATTTGAAGGCGCCGATGTTGCCGGTGCGCATGACGTGCGGGCCGGCGCAGAGGTCGGTGAAGTCGCCGTTGCGGTAGATGGTGATGGCCTCGCCCTCGGGGATGCGCTGGAGGATATCGAGTTTGAATTTACTGGGCTCGGGGCGGGCGCCGAGGGCGGCGAGCCGGCCTTCCTGCGCCATGGCGATGGCCTCGTCGCGGGTGACCTCGACGCGCTCGAAGACGTTGTTGGCCTTCGTCTCCTTCTTCATCTCGGCCTCGATGCGCTCGAAGTCCTCGGGCGTGATGCGGTGGGGCAGCTCGACGTCGTAGTAGAAGCCCTGCTCGACGGGCGGGCCGGCGGCGAATTGGGCCTCGGGCCAGATGCGCAGGATGGCGGTGGCGAGGACGTGCGCGCTGGAGTGGCGGAGGCGTTCGAGTTCGGTCATGGCGAAAGGGAGGGAAAGTTAAACCACCAAGGCACGAAGGACACCAAGAAATGCGAAAGGGGGAGGAGAGGGGATTTCCTCCCTTGGTGCCTTGGGAGTGGAATGTCGCCTTACGGCTCGGGATTGGTGCGGATGAAATTGGCGAACCAGTATCCCGTTGGCTCCATCTGGCGTTCCTTCGTTTTCGGGTTCACGTGGGTGAGGCCGAAGTTTGCGGCGTAGCCTTCGGCCCATTCGTAGTTGTCGCTGAGGGTCCACGGGAAGTAGCCGCGGATGTCGACGCCATCGTTGAGGGCGCGGCGCATCTGGTTGACGTGCTCGCGGTAGTAGCGGATTTTCTTCTGCTCGCTCTGGGTGCCGATGCCGTTCTCGGTGATGACGATGGGTTTGCCGTAGCGTTTCTGCACGGCGCGCATGACCGCGTAGAGGCCCTCGGGATCGACCTCCCAGCCATTCTGCGTGTAGTTCGACGAGAGCTCGCCCTGCGGCCGGGCGATGAAGCGCACGACGGAGGCGTCCTGCGAGTAGTAGTAGTTCACGCCGATGATGTCGGTGACGTCGGCGACCTTGTCGAGGTGGTCGAAGTTCTGCCGCTGCATCATGTTGTAGACGAAGCCGGTGGGGTCGCCGAGGTAGTTCCGCCGCCAGTTCGGGATCGAGTAGATGCCCATGACGATGGCGTCGGGGCGCTTCTCGCGAATGATCGTCGCGGCCTCGCGATACATGGCGACGGCGGCTTTCGTGGCTTTCTTGAGCGACCACGGGGTCAGCAGCAGGCCGGGGGGCCAGTGGCCGCCAAAGTAGCCGATGTAGAGGTCGCCGTTCGGCTCGTTCTGCGGGACGTAGATGCGGACGACAGGCGCGAGAGCGGTGACCATGCGGGTGACGTAGTCTTTCCACGCGGCCTCGATGCCGGGGTAGAGGAAGTCGGAGCGGCGCGGGCGCTTCGGATCGTAGACCCACGAGGGGAAGGTGAAGTGCCAGAGGGTGACGATGGGCTCGATGCCGGCGGCCTTGAGCTTGCGGGCCATGGCGACGTATTGACGGATGGCGGCTTCGTTGAAGACGCCGGGCCGGGGCTCGACGCGCCCCCATTCGATGCCGAAGCGGTAGTGGTTCACGCCGAGTTTCTTCAGCGCCTCGACGTCCTTGTCGAAATGCGTCCACGAGAACGTGGCGTCCTCGCCGCGCGGCGGGATGTGGCCTTCCTCGGCGAAGACGTCCCAGTCGGTCTGGAAGTAATTCGGCGAGTCCTTCGGCACGCCGCGGTCCTCGTTCTGGAAGCTCGCGGTCGACGTGCCCCACCAGAATTTTCCGGTCTTCACGGTCGGCGCGGGGCCGGCGGGCTTCTTGTAGGGGGCCGGCGGAGTCACGCATCCCGCAAGGGCGAGCAAGGCGCCGGCGGTCGCGAGGAGGTGTCGGGGAATAATCATATTGACCGCGATGGGGACGAGAGTTGATTGCTTACCGGCCGACGGCGCGCGCCTCAATGATGAACTGCTCCTCCCGAAATTTCGCCCTTTTCGTCCTTGGTCTTGCGCTGGTTGCCGCGCCGCTGCGCGCGATGGACGAAACGAACAAGACGCCGGACGCCCTCGTGCTGAAGGACGGCCGCACCGTGCGCGGGCTGATCATTCGCAACTCGCGCGACGCGGTGCTCCTGCAGGAGAAGACGGGCGAGGTGAGCTATCCGAAAAGTTCCATCGTGCGCATCCTCGACGAGGCGAATACCGGCACGGAGAACACGAAGATCAATCGCCGCGGCCGCCTGCCCTCGTGGCAGACCATCGCCAACGACCTCCGCAGCCACGACGAGATCCGGTCCATGCGGGAGATTCCGCCTACGCTTATCGACCAAGGCGAATTCGCGAACGTGCCTTACATGTCGTTCCGCGTGAACGGCGACATCGAGCTCGACATCTACGGCGACCCGCGCGATCCCGCGGGCGTCGAGATGGGCATCTATGGCTCGCGATCCGGCGACCGCGCCCTGCGCAACCTGCTGCGCTCCTACCTGGCCGGCTACCTCACCAGCCGCGAGGAGATCGCCGCGATCTACGCGATCCCGTTCACCGGCGGGATTCGCCAGGCGGGTGACGTGACGATCGAAATCACGCCGAAGACCGCGCCCGACGCCTACGGCGCGTGGTGGATTTCGCTCTACAACAAAAACCTTCTCGCCGCCGCCCGGGTGAGCCCGAAGAAATACGCCACGCTCGTGCGCCCGGAAAACGAGGTCGTCGACAAGAACGGCCGGGTGATCTGGAACGACTGGGGCCGCGGCCGGATGAGCTGGTCGCAGCGCGTGGATGCGATGGGTCGCTCTGCGCAGGTCGTGATTCAGGGGTTCTTTCGCGACAAGGATGGAAATTTTCGGCTTTTCCCCGTTTCGTCGAACGGCGAATAGCATGGGGCGTGGATGTTGAGCGCTTGATTTCACTGCCGCCTGCGATGGCGGAGATCTTCGGGGAACGCAGCGGGGGGGCGTGGTTCGCGGCGAGCGATCCGCGTGGAAGCAAGCTTGGCTCGGGCGGCGGAGTCGCCCATTTGCTCGTCGAGGGCTGCCGGTCTCGCGGCGGTGATTTCGGTTCATGGCTCGCCGATGGCAAGAAGCTCGCGCTGATGGCGGGCGGGCAGAGCCGGCGGCTGCCGGCCTACGCGGCGGAGGGCAAGATCCTCCTGCCG
>DATCRI010000072.1 GCA_036569045.1 Chthoniobacterales bacterium
CCTGAATCCCTGGAAACATCCCGAGCTCGCCCGCCGCCGTTACGAGCGCAACGTGGCGCACCTCGCCCGCCAGGGCCTGCTTCCCCCCGGCATCACCGCCGCGCAACTTCTCGCCACGCCGCCTCGGGTCGAACGTCACGATCCCGAGAACCTCGCCCCACACTTTGCCGCCCTCGCGCAGACCCGCCTGAAGACCCGTTCCGACGCCTCCCCCCGGATTCGCACCACGCTCGACCTCGATCTCCAGCATGTCGCCGAGACATTGCTTCACGAGCACCTTCGCAATGCCGCCGGTCTCGGCATTGGCGACGCCGCCATCGTCGTCATCGAAAACTCCACCGGCGCCATTCGCGCGCTCGCCAGCTCCGGCCGCGCCGAGCACGCCGCCATCAATGCCGCCCTCACCCCGCGCAGCTCCGGCTCCACGCTGAAACCCTTCATCTACCTCGCCGCCATCGAGCGCCACCTCATCACCGCCGCCACGCTCCTGCCCGACACGCCCCAGGCTGTCCTCGAAACCTACGCCGACTACGACCCGCAGAATTACACCCATCGCAGCTACGGCCCCGTCCGCGCCCGCGAGGCCCTCGGGAATTCGCTCAACGTGCCCGCCGTCGTCGTGACCAGCCGCCTCGGCGCGCGCGACGCCTTCAATTCCCTCCGCCGCTGGGGCTTCGTCTTCTCCAGGAATTTCGACGCCTATGGCGCCGGCTTCATCCTCGGCAACGCCGACATCCGCCTCGTCGATCTCGCCGCCGCCTACGCCGGCCTTGCCCGCGGCGGGATTGCCTGGAGCGGCCGCGCCCTCGCCAGCGAGCCCATCGAGAGCGCGCGCCTCGCCTCCCCAGCCGCCTGCGCGATCATCACCGACATCCTCTGCGACAACGACGCCCGCCGCCTCAGCTTTGGACCAAACTCGCCGCTGAACCTCGGCCAGCGCGTCGCCGTCAAAACCGGCACCAGCTCGGGATTCCGTGATCGCTGGTGCGTCGGCTTCGATCGCGAGCACACCGTCGCCGTCTGGGCCGGCAACCTCGATGGCAAGTCCCTCGGCGAAGTGCTCGCCGTGCGCGCCGCCGCGCCGCTGTGGTCATCGATGATGCGTTATCTCCTCGACCGCGGCGACTCCCCGTTGCCCGCGCCCACGGCCGGCCCGCAGCTTGCGGTCGCCGATGTCGCCGCCGAGACCGGCCTGCTCCCTCGCCCGGACGAACCCACCGTCCACGAATGGTTTCTTCCCGGCACCGAGCCAAAAGCCAGCGCCGCCTCGCACTATGCGAAAGTCGATGGCCGCGACACCCTCGTCCTTCCGCCGGAATATGCCGCATGGTGCGCCGGCGGCGAAAACCGACTCGGCGCCATCGCCCGCAGCGAAAACTTCGAGATCGTCTTCCCGCGGGACGGCGCCGTCTTCGAATGGAGCGCCCACCTGCCCGCCGGCCAGCAAACGCTTACGCCACTCAGCACCACATCTGTCTGCGAATGGTTCCTGAATGGCCATCCGCTCCGCTCCGCCGCCATCCCGCTGACCCGTGGCGAATGGACGCTCACCGCTCGCTCCGCCGACGAAGAGCGCACGGCAAGATTCACCGTCGAATGAGTCTTCGCGAGCCTACTCGACTTTCGAGGGCGCCAGCGCCGCGACGGCCTCGTAAAGCGCTTCCGCCGTTTCGTGCCAGCCTTCGCGACTGTCTTCCGTGTTGGGAAATGACAACGGCGCACCGAACCGCAGTCGGACCGGGCCCGGCCGGGGCCAGCGAACGCCCGGAGGCCATGCCTCGAAACAGCCCTCGAGATACGCCGGCACCACCGGCACATTCGTGCCCGCCACGAGCATCCCGATTCCGGCACGGAACGAAATCATGACGCCATCCCGCGCCCGCGTTCCTTCCGGAAACAGCAGGTAAATCGCGTCCCCTGCGACCAGCCGTTCACGCAACGACTCCATCGCGTGCGGTCCGCATTTCTTCCGCCACATCGGCAGCGCATTCAGAAAAATCGCCGAAAGCGCCGCGCTCGCTCGCGTATCGAAAAAAGTGTCTCCCGCCGCGATCGGAAAGGCGAAATCCCGCAGCCGGCGGGGCAGCGCCACGCCGAGCGCCAGGGCATCGAGATGGCTCGAGTGATTCGCCACCACGACGAACGGCGCACTCGTCGGCACGTGTTCCAGCCCCTCGACCTCGAAGCGATGAAAAACCCGCAGATAGCTCTCGATGAAAAACGTCCACCCGCGATGCGCGAGCGTAGAGAGCAGACCGCCCTCCCGGTTCAGGCTACGCCAGCGCTCCGCCACGCCAAGACCGAGATCCGCCGCCGGTTTGTAAATCCAATCGTTCATGCGATTCCCTGCCATATCCGTTTCAAAGCCAGATTCGTGCCGCTTGATCGAGCCCCACGCCCATGAAAAAGCCGATGTAATGAAACAATGCCGGCCCCACGAAGAGCAAGCTGTCAAAACGATCGAGCAATCCCCCATGGCCCGGAATTGTCGCCGACATGTCCTTGATGCCGAGATCGCGCTTCACGCTCGAAATCACGAGGTCCCCGAGCTGCCCCGTGAAGGAAAGCAACGCGCCCATCGTCACGAGATGCACCGGTGCAGCGAGCACCGTGCCCGCAAAGACCCAGCTGCCGACCGTCGCAAACAACGCCGTTGTCAGCACGAACGCCCCAAGCGCACCACCCCAGGTCTTTCCCGGGCTCGTGTGCGGCGCCAGCTTGCGCCGGCCAAAAAGTTTTCCGCAGCAAAACGCGAACACATCATTGATCTCCACGCAGAGCAGGATCAGCAGGAGAATCGGTCGGTAGTTGCGATCGTTCGCAAAATACCCCACATGCGCGAGGCAGACGCCAAACAGCAGAAACGCGAAGATCGCGATCGCCACGCGCTGCAGATACCCCTTCGGCTGATCCGCCCCGACGGCCACGATCACCAGCAACGAGACCACCAGCGAAGGCAACGCGACAAAGAAACCATACCAGTGGTCCGCGATCGCGAAGATCATCAGCCCAATTCCGAGCGCGACCATCGCGCTCAGGCCTCGATGCCGGAAAAAGCCCGTCGCGCGCGCAAACTCGCGATACGCGAGAATGCTCAGCAGCCCGAGCGCGGCGATCGTCCACAGGCGTCCGAGCAGGATCGGCACCACCATCAGCGGCACCAGCACCAGCCACGAAAAATAGCGCGCATAAAGCTCCTTGCGCAGCGTCGGCGTCAATCGGCCGCATCGCTGCAGAACCTCGAAAATCACCGGCGTAACGATCAGCAACGCTGCCAGAAAAACCGTGATACCGACCGTCGCGGGATGCGCAAACGCACTCATAGTCTTCCGCCGATCCAGCGCAGGCGCTGCAAACATGTCACCGCACTGCCCGCCACGATAAGGGCGAGCACCCCCGTCATCGCCACGTGCGCAAATCCCGCCGCACTCACGAGACACGCGACCGTCACGAAGAACATCCGCCGCGGCTTCGAGAACCAGCCGAGGAACGCCTCGCCCGCCCCGTTCAGCGCGCCGATCGCCCGAATGTAGGCGGTCAGCATCGCCACGAGGGCTGCCAGCCAGCCAAATTCCGGCACGCTGCCGAACGCGTAGCCCGCGCCGATCAACGTCGCGGAGTCGCTCACCCGATCGGGGATTTCGTTCCAAAGCGGTCCGAACTTCGACTTTCGTCCTCCTTCCACCGCCACCATGCCGTCGAGCATGTTGGCCAGCAGCCGCAACTGCACCAGCGCGGCAGCCACGAGCCATAGCGCGACCTGCGCGGCTCCGGAAACATGCGCCGTGCCCACCAGCGCGACTCCCCCGGCAACGCCGAAGCCCAGTCCGGCCGCGGAGATGGCGTCCGCCGATACGCCGGCGGATGCCAGCGTCGCCGCGAGCCGTTGAAAGACAGGGACGCCGCGGGATTTGAGCGGACGGCGAGAGGCAGGATCAACCATGGAAGCTTTCAGTCTGCCCAATTCCCGCCGCATTCACCAGCCCGGCGAGCGCGAGACGGCCTCCAAGAAAAATCATTTTTCCAATTTGACTCCCCGTCGGCATTCCGCTTAATTCTCCACTCCCGCGCAGCCGTAGCTCAATTGGATAGAGCATCTGACTACGGATCAGAAGGTTGAAGGTTCGAGTCCTTCCGGCTGCACCATTTCCTTACGGTAAGTCCCCGGAAGTTAGCGAGTTTCCAGGAGGTCGATTTCGATGATCGGGAAAGCCCGCATTTCCCGACATGTGTCGGAAACGGCAAACGGACTCTTGGGAACAGCATTTGTAATCCGTGACCGACACGCACGCGAGGGGAGCGAGATAACCGTCGAAATAGCGGACGATCTCGCCCATGGTGATCTGATCAGGATCGCGGGCGAGGAAATACCGCGCCGGAGGCGGAACCGGGACGATCGCCGCGGGAATCGGCACCCGACTCGCGCGGGGCTGGATCGCGACGGGCTTCTTGCCGGAGTTGTGGTGGGCGCCCGCTGGCCCCACTCCACGCACATTCTGGCTCTGCTTCTCGAGAAGCCGGGCTTCGACCTCAGCGAGATCGTGCTGGGGTTCTGGGATCCGGAGGGACGCGAGCGCGCAGCGATCGAGCGTCAGCTCCCGGCTCCGCGGGCCCGGGCCAAACGCGCTCCGAAATCGAAGCCGCTGACGGTCCGCCAGCCCCGCCGCATCGAACCGCACGCGGTCGTCAAGGTTCGCCGCTTTCCAGTCGCCCGGCCTTGTCAGCGGCCTGAATCCCGGTATTTGTCGCGGCATGACCGAGAAACTCCACGATATCTCGATCGATTCTCCGCTCACGGAGCCGCGGCGCGAGGCGATCACGCAATTTCTCTCGGACAACGCGCACCGGTTTCCGATGGAGATTTCCCACTCCTGGACTGAGGCTTCGGGCCCCGTGCTCCAGCTCGTCACCAGCCCGGTGACCTGGCATGCCCGCTTCCACGACGAAAAGGTCGAGGTGTTTGGCAGTGGCCCCGTATGGACCAGGGCTCTGCTGACGAAAAAGCGCCTTCAGGAGGTGCGGGAGCACATCGAGGGCGTTCTGCGCCACGCCGGTTTCGGCGTCGCTGGCGCGGTCTGATATTTTCCACGGGGATGAGCGATCCCGCCGTGGAGTTTGTGCGCATGCGTCGCGTCGCGACGGGCGCCTTGCTGATCGTGTTCGTCGGGATGATCGCCGCCCGTTGGCTCGAGGGCGGTCATCCGGCCTTCGGCTACCTGCGCGCCTTCTGCGAGGCGGCCACCGTGGGCGCGCTGGCGGATTGGTTTGCCGTGGTCGCCCTCTTTCGGCATCCGCTGGGAATCCCGAATCCCCATACGGCCATCCTGCCGAACAACAAGGATCGCCTCGCGGCCTCGCTCGCCGACTTCGTCGTTTCCAGTTTTCTCACCGAGGAGCAGCTGGCGCCGCGCGTCAAGGCCTTCGACTATGCCGGCGCTCTCTCGCGATGGTTGCGCGAGAATACCGACTTCCTCGCCGGCCGGGCCGCCGCCCACGCGCCGCGCATCCTCGAGGGAATTCCTGACGAGGAACTCGCGCGTCTTCTCGCCGGGCGGGCGCGCGCTTTCATGGAGACCGTGCCGCTCGGGCCCTTGCTTGGCAGCGGGCTTGGCACGCTGGTGCAAAGCGGGCGCGACCGACAGATTTTCCGGACGATGCTGGAATCGGCGGAGGAGCTGATCCTTTCCAATCGCGAGCTCATCGAGCAGAAGATCCGCGAGGAAATTCCGGTGCCCATGGAATTTCTCCGGAACCTTCCGGGATTCCATCGCATCGAGCCCGTCCTCGACCAGCTCAAGGACGCCCTGGCCTCCGCCGTTGCGAAGCGCACCATCGAAAAAGTCCGTGACGTGCTCGAGGAAGCTCTGCACGACGCGGAGCATCCCCTGCAGGCGGCCTTCGTCGCAAAGCTCGGCGCGCTAATCGAAGATCTGAAATCCTCGCCGCAAATGACCGCGCGCATCCGCAGCGTGCAGGAGGCGATGCTCGCGAGCACGGCCATCGACGATTTCTCGCTGCGTGCCTGGCGCGAAGTGAAGGCGTTCCTGGTTCAGGATTGCGCGGCGGAAGACTCGGTCCTGCGCGCGCGTCTCCGCGAGGCCCTGGACACCCTGGCCGCCCATCTTTCGGAGAATCCCGACACGCAAAAGGAACTCAACGAGTTCATCGGCGCCCACGCGCTTGCCAGCATGCTGTCCGCACGCCCGCAAGTCCGCGATCTGGTCGTGACGACGATCCAGGGCTGGGATGCCGGGGAAATCTCGAGCCGCCTCGAGACCATGGTCGGCCGTGACCTTCAATTCATCCGGCTCAACGGCACGATCATCGGCGGATTCGTGGGGCTGATTCTCCATGCCGGATTTTCGCTTCTTGGCAGATAGGGTGCAGGCAATCTACCCCGGACAGCCTTTGATCGAACGCGGGTGCGGCGCAGGCGGCACCCGCGTTTTCGGTTCTACGACAGACGGCGAAGGGCTTCGTCGACGATCGCCTCGAGCGGCGGCTCGATGGAGACGGTGATGGCGTCCACCGGCTCTTCCAATGTCGCGAGCTGACTGTCGAGCAACGCGGGCGGCATGAAATGGTTCTCGCGCGCCTGCATGCGGCCGAGAATGAGCTCGCGCGAGCCCTTCAGATAGATGAAGCGCAGCGAGGGATTCCCCGCGACGAGTCGGTCGCGATAGGTCTGCTTGAGCGCGGAGCAGGCGAGAAAAACCGTGCGTCCGGCCGCGGCCTGCGCCCTCAACTCGGCGCTCAGCGCATCGAGCCAGGGCCAGCGATCGTCGTCATTGAGCGGGATGCCGGCGGCCATCTTCGCCTTGTTCGCGGCGGGATGGAAATCGTCGGCATCCAGGAAAAGGCCTCCGGTGCGATCGGCGAGCAGGCTGGCGACACTGCTTTTGCCGCAGCCGGAGACACCCATGACAATGAAAAGACCGGTGATCGCACTCATTTCGGGAGACTGCCGCCGGCCCATTCCGGCTGTTCACGCAGATGGTAAAGCATTTCGCCCGCCTTGCGGACGAGGAGCACGCCTTCGTCTTCGCGATCGGCGAAGCTCTCGATGTCGATCGTCGCGGGATCGCGGTAACCCATGTTGATCCTCGCGCAGGTCTCGGGCGGGATACCGGTGGCCAGCGTGACGCGCACGCGGCAATGCTCCACGCCGTCGATCATCCTGCCGATGCCGCGGACGTGCGTGGAATGCGCGAGCGTGCCCCACGGATAGTCCTTGAACCTGTCCCACTGCGTGAGGAAGTAGTCGACGCAGTGGTAGCCGAGTTCCTCGATGAGGTGGCCGTGGACGACACTCACCTCGTGGATGTGCGGGGCGTAGATGATGAGCTCGCCGCCGTCGGCGACAACGGGCTCGAGCTTATACATGCATTTCCCGCCGACCCAGAGTTCGTCATACATCCTGGGCGCGCAGGAGAGGACGGTGTGGAACGGCTTGTCCTTGTAGACGATGTGGAGCTGGCGCGAGAGTTCGCTCGCCTCGTCCCAGCTGCGCTCGGGCGTGCCGACGAACAACCCGGCGAGATCCGCGCCTTTCACCACCATCGAAAAGCAGAGCTTGTCCACGGTGACGAGCGAAGCCGCGTGGTCGACGACCTTGCGAACGGGGGTCCACTTGTTGCCAATGATCATCGGGTTCGTCACGACGGCGCCGAGCCAATGGAAAAAATTCAGCACCTCGGGACCGCTGACGCCGGGGAAAAGATATTTGTTGCCGCCGGAAAAACCGACGACCTCGTGCGGGAACACCGGGCCAACGATGATGAGCTCGTCGTAATCGAAGACGCGACGGTTCACCTTCACCTCGACGTCCATCGCGAAAAGCCCGCTGGTGAGCGCGCTGATCTCGGCGGCGGAAATGGTGCCGATCGCCTGGAGCGCGTCGGGATTGTCCCATTCGTGGTTGAGGAACCGGGCGCGGCCGTAGTGGGAAACTCGCTCCTCGGGCGTGATCTCGAGCCGGGCGTTCATGGCCTCCTCGCTCATCGGCGGGTGGGTGCCGAGTGCGAACATGACGTCGCATTTCGCCGTCGTCGCGCCGATCCGATCGTAGATCGTCTTGAAAAGCAGCCCAACGGGCGCGGTGCGGGTGGCATCCGGCACGATGAGCAGGACGCGTCGGCCCCGATAGCGCTCGACGGGACAGGCCTCGGAGACGAGAGCACTCACCCGCTCGGGAGTGACGCTGGCGCCCGCGGCGGCAATTTCGGAAAGGACGGTAGGTTGCATGAATTTATCGTGATCGGAGATCGACGGAACTTCGAGCCGGAACGCATCGGGATCTCCCGGCGAAAACTTCGGTGCGAGGGAACGACGGACCGATCCTCCTCGGGCTCACGGGTGTTTTGAGATTTGCGAAGCTTTGCGAAATTGCGAGGGACTCATCTTTGCATAACGCCGAAAGACGACCGCAAATCGTTCCGGGTCGGCAAATCCGCATTTTTCGCTGATGATCGAGATCGGCTGATCCGTTGCGACGAGCAGGGTTTTTGCACGATCTACGCGCATCCGGCTGAGCACATCCCAGGGCGTGGCCTTCAAGAGCTCGACGAAGCGCCGCTCGATCGAGCGTCGGGATATCCTCAGATCCTGGCACATGATCTCGATGGAAATGGACTCCGGAAACTTCTCCCGAAGGTATTGGAGCGCTCGGCGGAGCTGGTCATCCTCCACCGCGAGGAGCGTCGTGGATTGCCGCTGTTTCACTCCTCCCGGAGGAAAAAGAATGGGCATCGCCAACTTTCGAGACTTTTTCCCAAGCGCGTGAATCCACTCGCTCACCGCCGAACCAATACGGTTCCACGGGATCTCGATACTCGAGAGCGGAGGGTGACTCAGCGCACAGACGAGCTCATCGTTATTCGCGCCGAGCACCGCGATCTCTTCGGGGATGGAAATGCCCGCTTCGCGCCCTGCTTCACAAATCAGTCGCCCCAACGGATCGTGCGCCGCGAAGATGCCAATGGGCTTGGGCAGCCGTTGCAACCACTCCCGGAGACTGGCGGACGGTTCCTGCCAGATTTCCATGTAATGCCGGTTACGGGGTTCCTTCTCGTGATAGCAGGTGCAGCTTTGGTTGTCGCGACGCAGCCGGTCGCGAAAGCCATCCAGCCGCTGACGGGAATACGGACGGTCCACCCCGACAAAGGCGTAGTTCTGATACCCCGCCCCGAGAAAATACTCGGCGGCCGTCGCTCCCACGGCGATGTCGTCCACATCGATGCTGACCGCGCCCTGGTAGATGTAGTCCGTGTCGGCAATCACGGTGGGAAAGCCCAGCTCCAGAATCTTTTCGGTCGTTCCGGGAATCCATTCCGTAATGACCCCGGCCGGGCGGCTCTGTTCGAGAAGGGCCCGAATCTGCGCAAAGGAACGATGGACGTCGATAATGCGGAGTTCCGTCCCTTGCTGCGCGAGAGTGGCCAGCGAGGGCATCAAGCGTCGGAGAAACTCGTCCGAAATCACGACCGCAAAGCGCACTGACACGAGCTGACCTTAGGAGTCGATGTGACGCAATTCAACAGGGGAAACCCGCAAAACGCGGTGGCATGTCTTCGGAAATTCTTCATCATCGCTGCATATCTTCCGGTCCTCGCTCTTCAATGATCGAACAGCCGGTCCCTGCTTCTCCCGCGCCCCCCCGAACCTGATGAGTGTAGCCTCCATTTCCGCCGTCCCCATCTCCATACTCCTCGTGCTGAAGGAGATCGAGGGGAAGCCTTTTCAAAAAATCGAATCATCGAACCCTGCCTAACTTATGATTTTTCTCGGTATCGACTGTGGAACCCAGAGCACAAAGACGGTGGCAATCGACCGCGCGAGCGGTGAGTTGCTCGCGTCCGCGAAAAGCAATCACCGCATGTTGCCATCCAGCTCACCCGGCGCGATGGAACAGGATCCGGACGACTGGGTGGAAGCCGCAAACATCACCATCCGTAGCGTTCTCGAGCAGCTTGGATCTCGTAAGAATGAGGTGCGCGGTATCGGGGTAAGCGGGCAACAGCACGGACTCGTCGTCCTCGACGGAGCGAACAGGGTTGTTCGCCCCGCCAAGCTATGGTGCGACACTTCGACCACGGCACAGTGCGAGGAGATCCACGCCCATTTTGGAGGTCCGGAGAAACTTCTGGAACTCACGGGCAATCCGGTGCTGGCCGGTTACACGGCGTCGAAGGTTCTCTGGCTTCGCCAGAACGAGCCCGACAACTGGGCTCGGACCACTTCGGTGCTCCTGCCGCACGATTTTCTCAATTTCTGGCTCACCGGCGAAAAGCGAATGGAATACGGGGACGCCTCCGGCACGGCGTTTCTGGACGTGCGGACGCGCCGCTGGTGCGAGCCGGTCGTGGATTTCCTCGCCGCCGACCTTGCTTCGAAGCTGCCTGCGCTGGGCTCTTCCACCGAGGCGGTCGGTCGCGTTCGTGGAAGCCTTTTGAGCGAATGGGGGATCGAGGGACCGGTGCTCGTCAGCGCAGGCGGAGGCGACAACATGATGAGTGCGATCGGCACGGGCAATACCAGCTCCGGCGTCGTCACCGCCAGCCTGGGGACGTCTGGCACGCTTTACGCGTTTTCGGAAATCCCGGCGGTCGACCCGCGTGGCGAGGTCGCTGCCTTTTGCGATTCCACCGACCACTGGCTTCCCCTGGTGTGCACGATGAACGTCACGCTTGTCACGGAAGCGGTCCGCGACCTCTTCTCCTGGTGCCACGAAGACTTCGACACCGCGATCCGGACCGTTCCTCCCGGAAGTGACGGCCTGCTGTTGCTGCCTTACCTCAGCGGCGAGCGCACTCCGAATTTGCCCGGTGCCTCCGGGGTCCTGCACGGCCTGACCGTCGCGAACTTTACTCCCGTGCATCTTGCTCGCGCAGCGATCGAGGGCGTGACCCTCGGGCTCGGGCATGGCTTGCAACGTCTGCGCGATCTCGGCATTTGCCCGACCGAGATTCGGGTGACGGGCGGCGGCAGTAACAGCAGTTCCTGGCGGCAGTTGTGCGCCGACATCTTCGGGGTGCCGGTCGTCGGTTTGGCAAACGGGGAAGGCGCGAGCTTTGGCGCAGCTCTCCAGGCTGCCTGGCAGGCTGGGCAGGAAGCGGGTGACAGCCAGACGCTGGGCGAGTTCACCGCGGATTTCGTCAGTTGCGATGAATCCTCGCGCGCCATTCCGGAGGAATCGGTCGGCACAATCTACCGGGAATCGGCCGACCGGGCGAGCCGCCTTCGCCAGGCACTGACCGATAAACACCTCCTTTGATTTTCAAGTTTCTCTTTCCTTCGAGATCCGCTCTGCGGAAGCGCTTCCGGGGCGCGGGAGGGGGCTCTTCTCCCGCGCCTAGCGCCGGATGATCCTGATGGTCTTCTGGGTGTTGTGGCCGGTGGGATCCGTGGCGCGAATGGTGACGCGGTTTTCGCCCCGGGCCAGGCGGCGAACCTTGATGGCGAAGGGATTCGTGCCGGCGAAGGGGGCGTTGTAGAAGCTGGCGGAGCGGTTCGAGACGCGGTAGGAGAGCGCAACGGAGCCGCTTTCGTCGGTGGCAACGCCGCGGACGATGGCGGGGGAGACGCGGGTGGTGCGCTTGGTTTTGCCGAAGATATCGAGGACGGGTTTCGTATCGAGCGGGGGGACAGGCTCGGCGGTGGAGATGGCGAGGCCGCGGATGTTCGTGCCGGGGGCGAAGTCGCCGACGAGGGCGGCGGCGCCGGTGCTGAGGTTCACGGAATAAAGGGCGGAGCCGGTGACGGTGGGGACGGAAAAGAGGGCGAGGCTCTGGTAGATGTCGAAGCCGTTCGGCTGGTCAATGGCGACGCCGAGGGAGCCGACGGTCTGGAAGGTGCCGGCGTCGGCGCTTACGGCGCGGGCGAGGATGCCGAGGTTCACGTCGATGCCGTAGAGCGTGGAGGTGCCGCCGAAGGCTGCGGTGGTGTAGGCGACGGCGTCGAGCTGCGGCGGCGTGGCGGCGTTCGGATCACCGGGGATGTAAGTGAGGCTGGGGTCGGAGACCTGGAGGGTGCCGTTGTTGGGGTTCAGGCGGTAGTTGTCGTCCGTGGAGGCCGTGTTCACGAGGCGAATGCGATCCGTCGAGGGATTGAAGTCGAAGCCCCAGGTGTTCACGCCGGGGGTGGAATCGATGCCGGCGAGGATGGGCGCGCCGATGGCGGTGGCGGCGCCGTTCGCGGGGTCGATGACGAAGAGCTGGAAGGTGGTGCCGGAGCGGCCGATGGCCCAGAGAGTGCCGGCGCCCGGATTGGCAGGCGAGGTGGTCTGCACGGTGGGGCGGATGTCGATCGCGAGGAGGACGTAGGCGCCGACAACGGCGACATCGGGCGTGACGGAGGTGGCCGTCTGCGGAGTGGCGTGGTCGAAGGTGAGGATGTCGCCGCCGTTGGTGAGAGCGTAGGTGGTGGTCGCCCGCGCCGGGGCGGCGGTGAAAACAAGGATGGCGGCAAGGGTGCAGGCGGCGAGGGAGGACGTTTTCATCGGTGAGGCGTTATTTTTCGGGAGGCTTCCCTCCTCTTTCGCCCGATCCTTCGCAACTCGCCCTCAGGAATTTGCCTGAGAGAATGATCGGGCGCGATTCGAAGTGGGACGGCGACGACGTCCCCTACCTCGCGAATTGCCGGCGGAGGCACTCACCGGCGTAGTCGAGCACGAGCACGAGCACGAGGATGCAGCAGAGCACGGCGCAGAAGCGGTCCCACTGCGCGAGCTCCTGGTAGGTCTGCAGCCACACGCCGATGCCGCCGGCGCCCACGTAGCCGATGATGGCGGCGCTGCGGATGTTGTATTCCAGCATCCACAGGGCCTGGCTCCAGAGCAGCGGCTTCGCGTGCGGCCAGATGCCGAATTGAAACCGCTGCACCACGTCGGCCCCGACCGCGCGCAACCCCTCGGCCACCTCGGAATCGGTGGACTCGAAGGCGTCGCTGAAGAATTTGCCGAGATAGCCGAGGCTGTAGCAGGCGAGGCCGACGACGCCGGCCAGCGGGTTGGCGCCGAAGATGGCCACCGCGAGCAGCGCCCAGACGAGGCTGGGGATGGAGCGGATGCAGACGAGCAGGAAGCGCGCGAAGCGCACGACGGGCCGCGGCGCGAGATTGCCCGAGGCGGCGATGGCGACCGGCACGGCGGCAAGCGTGGCGAAGAGCGTGGCCATCACCGCAATCTGAAAGGTCTCCAGCAGGGCGACACCGAGTTCGCGCCAGTTGGAAAAGTCCGGCGGCACGAACCGCTCGAGAAAGCCCAGCAGGTTTCCGAGGTGATCGAGATCGCGGCCCGAGCCGCGGAGCGCGGGCAGAGAGAAGATGACGGCAAGAAGGGCGACGACGAGGGTGACGTGGAAGGCGCCCAGCCGCGGCGGCCTGAGGGGACCGGGAGGGTTCATGGCCGGATCACGCGGTATTCCCAGGCGGACGGGGACTTGCGGTTGAGCGTGAGCACGGCGTCGGCCATCTCCTCGACGAGTTCGGCGTCGTGCAGCACGCACACGACGGTGCGGCCGTGCGCGCGGGCGCCATCCGCAAACAGGCCGAGCACATCGCGGGCGAGGCGCGGGTCAAGGCTGGCCACGGGCTCGTCCGCAAGAAGCAGCTCGGGCCGCTGCATGAGCGCGCGGGCGATGGCCACGCGCTGCCTTTCGCCGCCGGAGACGCGGCGCACGGGCACGTGGCCGTAGGCGGAGAGCTCGAGCCGGTCGAGCAGGCCGGCGGCCTCGTCGCGGTCGCTGCGCGGGAATCCCGCCAGCGTGCGCCACCAGGGGTGCCGGCCGAGCGTGCCGCAGAGCACATTTGCGAGCACCGTCGCGTTGGGCGACAGGCGCAGGTGCTGGAAGACGATGCCCGTGCGGCGCTGGAACTCGCGGGGCGTGTGGGGGCGCAGCTCGCGGTCGCGGCAGGTGATCGTGCCGGCGCCCGGCTCGAGCATGCCGGCTAGGCACGCGAGCAGGCTGGATTTGCCCGTGCCGGAGGGCCCGACCACGGCGAGAAACGTCCCCCGGGAGAGGCGCAGGTCGAGGCCGTCCACGAGCGGACGCCCGCCCCGCTGCACACAGACGCCGCGAAGCTCGACGTGCGCGGGAGGGGGCTCGCTCATCGCTTGCGGCGGCCGAGCAGCTCGAGCGCCTTTTCGACAGGCGCGAGGTGCGCGTCGCCATCGACCTCGACGAGATCGGCGGAGAAGATTTCGGCGCTCACCGCGCCAGCGACCTCCCGCAGCGCGAGCAGCGCGGCCTTCAGCGCGTCGCGGTCGCCGGTGCTCAGCCTGGACGATGCGGCGACGACGTGCGTGGGCACCGGCCCCTGCTCCGCGATCTTCACGAGCTTCGCCTTCTGCTCGGCGGTGAGGTATTTGTCCTCGTCGAGCACGTAATAGCTCACGGCGGCGGCCTCGGCCTCGCCGCGGAGCACGCGCTCGATGGCGGAGACATAGCCGATGCCATACCACACGTTGCCCTTGCCGAAGAACGACTCGGGGTCCGCGCCCTCGATGAGGCCCTTCTCTTTGAGATCGACCATCGGGATGAGGAAGCCCGACGTGCTCGTGAGACTGCTGAACGCGATGGGCTTGCCGCGCAGATCCTCGACCTTCGCGTAGGGCTTGCCCTTCAGGGCGACCCAATAGCTGCGGTAGTGCGGCTGGCCGGAAATCTCGCCCGCGAGCAGCACGCTGCCGGCCCCGGCGTCGCGAATGGTCACCATCTCGGTCGCGCTCACGTAGGCGAGGTCGATGGTGCCGTTCTTGAGCCCTTCGAGGATGACGGCCGCCGACGTGGGCACGATGACCTCGACGGGCTTGCCCGCGAGCTTGCCGAGCGCCTCGCCGAGCTTGCGGCGCTCCGCGAGCATGCGGTCGGGGTCCTTGTCGGGCTTCAACGCGAGGATGACCTTGTCGAGGGACAACGGCCCCGCCGCCGGCAGCGCCGGAGCGGTGAACAGGAGAGCGGCGAGGAAAGGGAAAAGCCTGCGCATGGGAATGGAAACGTGCTTCGCAGCCACCCGGGGTGTCAATCTCCGGGCGACGCGTCGATCAGAACTTCACCTTGATGCCGGCATACCAGTTGCGCGGGGCGGCGGGGTCGATGCCGTCGGCGCGAATGCGCGCGTAATAGTCGCGGTCGAAGAGATTGTTCACACCGCCGATGACGCTGACGGTGTCCTTGTAGACCTTTGCCTCCACGGTGAGATCCCACACGTCGTAGGCGGGGATGAAGCGCTGGGACGTGTTCGTGTCATCCGCGTAACTGGAGCCGGTGAAGTTGCTCATGAGCGCAACTTTCACACGGCCCCGCCAGTCGTAAACGACGCCGGTGCGGAAGATGTAGTCGGGCGAGTATTGCGGCGTGCGGCCGTCGTTCGGCCCGCTCACGAACTCCGCCTTCATGAGCGTGAGCGCGGTATAGGCCTTGAGCGATCCGTAGGTCTCGACCCAACTGCGGTGCGGAACGACCGCGGCCTTGGCGTCCTTCGACAAGCCGTCCACCGGCGCGGGCGGGCGATTCCACAGCGCGTCGGCGAGACCGACGAAATCGAGCTCCGTGGCGAGGTCCCATCCGTAGGTCACGGCGCGGCCGGCGTTTTCGATGACGGTGAGGTTGCCGTTGTCGGCCGTGCGCGTGCCGATCTGGTCGGAACTGTCGATGAGGAAGAAGCTGGTATCCCACGACAGCCACGAGCGCGGGGCGCCGCGGAAGCCGACTTCGTAGTTCCAGACGAAGTTCTCGTTGAGGTTGCCATCGACCACGGTGTTCGGCGAGGTGGGCACGGCCTGCGTGAAGATCGGCGGGCGGTAGGCCTGCGAGACGTTCGCGTAGGCCTGGATCTCCGGCGTGAACGCGTATTCGAGCCCGAGGCCGAAGAGCGGCACGAAGTTGTAGAGCGTCTCGCTGCTCAGGCCCTGGCCGGAGCTGGATTTCGTGACGTTGACCTTCTCGTGAACGGACTGCCAGATGTTCTCCAGGCGCACGCCGGGCGTGATGGAGAGCTTGCCGAGCTGGAAGCGGTTCTCCGCGAAGATGGAATAATACCAGCTGTAGCGGTTGCTTTGGTTCAGCACGGCGCCCTGCATGGCGGTCGGGCTATCGCCGCGCTCGTCCGTGCGGGGCGAGTAGGTGTTGTAGAGCATCATGCCGCCGGTGAAGGTGTGCGTCTGGCCGAGGAGGTCCCAATCGTGCCGGATGCGCGGCTCGACGCCGAAGGTGTAGAACTGCTGAGTCTCGATGGAGTTCGTCTGCGCGGTCGGACCCGTCGGCAGCGTGCCAAAGCCGCCTCCACGCTGGCGGTGGCTGTAGCGCAGGTAGTAGTCCCACCAACCGCGGAAGGTGAGCAGAGTGCGGTCGGAGACGTCCCATTCGTGAATGAGCGCCGCGGCGTAGCGGCTCACGCGCATGCGGTCGTGGAAGCGCGAGGTCGCGTTGCGGTCCTTGGAATAGTTCACCGCATTCGGCCCGTCGCTCAGCGTGAGGCCGCCGGGTTCGCCATGCACCTCGTCGTAGGCGGTGAGGTTGAGATACCAGCGGCGCGGTCCGGTAGCGTCGAGGGCGAAGGTGCCGCCCCAGGCGTTCAGGAAAAAGTCGCTGTTCGCCTCGCGGAAGCCGTCGCTCTGCTGGTGGTCATACCAGCCATAGTAGCCGAAGCGGCCGATGGTGCCGCCAACGGATGAAAAGTTCGTGTAGAGGCCGAAGCTGCCGACCGTATTGATCGACTCGAGCCGGAATGGCGTGTCGAGCGGCGGCTTCTTCATCACGAAGTTGAGCGCGCCCGCCGGCTGCGGGCCATACATGAGCGCAGCGCCGCCGCGCACGAACTCGATGCGCTCCACCGCGTCGAGCGGCGGCGTGTAATACGACTCGGGGTAGCCGAGCATGTCGGCCTGGATCGGGATGCCGTCCTCCAGGACCTGGAAATACTGCATGCGGTGCGGATCGTAGCCGCGGTAGCCGATGCTCACCAGCGGGGAGGATTCCTCGGCGAGGACGAGGCCCGGCGTCTTCGCCACGACCTGGCGGTAGTTGTCGTTGATGATCTCGGGCAGGTCGTTGAGCTTGATGTTCGAGGTCTTCTTGCCCGCGTTGATGCGGGTGCCCTCGACATCGGGCAGGAACGGCCCGTCGATCTGCGTATCGTAATCCGCTTCCACCTCGACGGTCTCGAGCCGCTCGACCTCCTGCTCCGCGCGCGCCTCGCCGAGCGCGCATGCGGTAAGCACCGAAACCCCCGCCGAAATCCATCGTCCGCGCCGGGGGGACCGGCCTCTCCTGCTCGAGTGGGTATACAGCCTCATAAAAATCGCCGCGCAGAAGATGAGATCATGTCTCATTTGACAAGTCATTTTATGAGATTGCGTCTCATTCTCCTTGCGTAAGCTAAAAGCCCTTCTGTTAAAACCGCCGGGTGCACGATCGTTTTCTCGAATATTTTCTCAAAGGCGGCCCGATCATGTGGCCGCTGCTGCTCACCTCGCTCGTTGCGCTCACGGTCGTCATCGAGCGGCTGATTTTCATCGCGCGCGAACGCTTACACCGCGCGCCGGAGACCGTGGCCGCCATTCTCGGGGCCGTGGAGCACGGAGACGCCGACCGCGCCGTGCAGATCGGCCGGGGCTCGCCCGATTTCGTAGCCCGCACGCTCGCCTATGGCCTCGCGCACCGCGACAAGTCGCTTTCCGACGCCCTCCTGCGCGCAGCCAGCCGGGAGCTTGCCCGCTTCAATCGCGGCATTGGCGTTCTCGATACCGTCGTCACCCTCGCCCCGCTGCTCGGCCTGCTCGGCACCGTCACGGGAATGATTCGCGCCTTCGGCCTGCTCGGGGCCGATGAACTGGGAGCGCCCGCAGCCATCACCGGCGGCATTGCCGAGGCGCTCATCGCCACCGCGTTCGGGCTCGGCATCGCCATCGTGGCGCTCATCCCCTTCAACTACCTCAACGCCCGGCTCGAAGAAGCCCGGCTCCAGATTCAGGACGCCGCCTCTCACGTCGAGCTGCACCTCGCCCGCCCGCCCGCGCCGGAATCCCTGCTTTCATGACCATTCCCTCGCCCCGGGCCAGCCGCAAAGCGCGCATCGAGATTGTCCCGCTCATCGACATCATTTTTTTTCTGCTGGCAACGTTTGTCATGGTTTCCCTCTCCATGGTCAAAAACCAGGGCATTCCCGTGAATCTCCCCGCTGCGGCCACCAGCGAACCGCAGGAGCGAGCCGATCCGGCGACCGTCACCCTCGCGGCCGACGGAACGCTTTTTTTCAACAAGGAGGCCGTCACCCGCGAGGAGCTCGGCGCCCGGCTCCAGGCGCTCAAGGCCGGCGACCCCGCACCGCGCGTCTTCATCAACGGCGATGCCCGGGCGGAATTCGGCCAGGCGGTCGCCGTTCTCGACGAAGCGCGCCGCCTCGGCATCCTCAAAGTCGCCATCGAAACCACCTCGGCGCGATGACCCCCGACCGGCCAGGCCGCTGGTATCTGGCCGCTTTCCTCCTCGCCGCCGGCGCGCACGCCGCTCTCTTCACGGCGCTGCCCACCCGCCAGGCGCCTGTCGCCGCTCCCGCTCCCGGCAACGCCGCGCCCGCGGAGGTGGAACTTGTCGCCGCCCGCCCGCTCGAACCCCTGCCGCCCGAACCGCCGCCGGCGCCTTTGCCCGAGCCGACGGAAGTTCCCCCGGAGCCCGAACCTGCTCCGGAATCCCCCCCGGATTCCGCAGCCGAACCGCCGCCAACGCCCGTCGCCACGCCCGAGATGCCTCTCCCAAAGCCCGCGCCCCGAGCCCCGGCTCCGCCCAAAAACTCGACTCCTTCGCGAAAAATCGCGCCGAGGGCGGCCTCGGCCAAACCAGCGGTCGGCGGCTCCCCGGGCAGCTCCTCCGGCGCCGTGCACGAAGCCCGGCCCGACACACCGCGCAACCGTGCTCCGCGTTACCCTGAGATCGCCCGCCGCAACGCCTGGGAAGGCAGGGTCATCGTGCGGGCGTCGGTCACCCCTGCGGGCCGCGTCTCGGCCGTGAGCCTGCACCGCGGCTCCGGCCACGCCGTGCTCGACAACACGGCGCTCCAGGCCGTGCGCGGATGGCTCTTCCTGCCAAAAACCGTCGGCGGCCAGGCCGTCGCCAGCGTCGTCGAGGTGCCGGTCAATTTTTCGCTGCGGCGATGATCGAAACGCGACCGGCCGAGGACGCTCGTTTGCAATTCGGCGCCGGACGGCTACGCTTGCCCCCTCCACCACGAGACCACCGCGCCCGCATGCAATTTTTCAAGGAAGCCCTCTTCGCCCCTCACACCACCGGCGCCATCGCGCCCTCTTCGAAACATCTCGCCCGCGTCATCGTGGAAAAGGCGGGCGTCACCGATGCCGAGCGGATCCTCGAGATCGGCCCCGGCACGGGCGCCTTCACCGGGCACATCCTGAAGCAGAAAAAGCGCGACGCGCATTTCGTGGCGATCGAGCGCAATCCAAATTTCGCGACCGATCTGAAAGGCCGTTTCCCCCATGCGCGGATCGTCGAGGGCTGCGCCACGGAACTCCGCGATCACGCGACGGCGCACGCATTCACCGAGGCAGACAGCATCGTCTCCGGCCTGCCCTGGACGATCTTCGACCCGAAGCTCCAATACACGATCCTCGGCGGCATTCACGACGTGCTCGGCAAGGGCGGCACGTTCGCGACGTTTGCCTACTTCGGCTCGCACTGGATGCCGGGCGGCCAGAATTTCCGGAACCTCCTGCGGAGCGTCTTCCCGAATACCCGCACGTCGAACGTCGTGCTGCGGAACCTCCCGCCGGCGTTCGTTTACTACTGCCGCAAGTAGGCATTTCCCTGCGCCGCCTCGTCGGCGTAATCTGGGTTGACCATGGCGACCAAACAGCCGGCCAAACGCGCCTCCGCTCCGAAATTCGACTCCATTCCCGACGTTCTCGAAGACATCCGCGCCGGGAAAATGGTGATCGTCACCGACGACGCCGACCGGGAGAACGAGGGCGATCTCGTGATGGCGGCCGCGAAGGCCACGCCGACCGCCGTGAACTTCATGGCGCGCTTCGGCCGCGGCCTCATCTGCGCGCCGATCACCGAGGAACGCGCCGCCCAGCTCGGCCTCCAGCGCATGGTCGCGCACAATCGCGAGCTGTATCAGACCGACTTCACGGTCTCCGTCGACGCGGCGACCGGCATCACCACCGGCATCAGCGCGAAGGACCGCGCCGCCACGATTCGCGTGCTGGCGGACTCCGCCGGCCGGCCGGCGGACCTCGTGCAGCCGGGCCACATCTTTCCGCTGCAGGCCCGCTGCGGCGGCGTGCTGCGACGCGCCGGCCACACCGAGGCCTCCGTCGATCTCGCGCGGCTCGCGGGCCACGATCCCTCGGCGGTGATTTGCGAGATCCTCAACGACGACGGCACGATGGCGCGGCTGCCGGACCTGCTGCGCTTCAAGAAAAAGCACGGCCTGCGCATCTGCACGATCCAGGATCTCATCGCCTATCGCCGCAAGAGCGAGAAGCTCATCACCCGCGAGCAGAAGATCCAGATGCCGACCGACTACGGCACCTTCGACCTTTATCTCTACCGCTCCGAACTCGACGGCCGCGACCACCTCGCGCTCGTGAAGGGCGAGATCGGCGGCGACAAGCCGACGCTCGTTCGCGTGCACAGCGAATGCCTCACCGGCGACGTCTTCGGCTCCCGCCGTTGCGATTGCGGCCCCCAGCTCCACACCGCGCTCGAGCAGATCGAGGCCGCCGGCCGCGGCGTGCTCGTCTACATGCGGCAGGAAGGTCGCGGCATCGGCCTGCCGGCGAAGATTCACGCCTACAAGCTGCAGGAGGAAGGCCTCGATACCGTGGAGGCCAACGAGAAACTCGGCTTCGCGCCGGACCTCCGCGACTACGGCCTGGGAGCGCAGATCCTCAACGACCTCGGCGTCCGGAAGATTCGCCTGATGACGAACAACCCGCGCAAGATCGTCGGCCTCGAGGGCTACAACCTCGAGATCATCGAGCAGGTGCCGATCCGCAGCGTCTCGAACGTTCACAACGAGAAATACCTCGCGACGAAGAAGAAAAAGCTCGGCCACCTGCTGTAGCCACGCGGCGCCGCGCGCTCAGGCGTGAATCCAGAACGCGCTGTCGGCAAACTGATCGCCGCGCCACCACGGCTTTGCGGGCGTGCCGTAGCGGTAGTTCGTCGCGCCGGCCTGGCTCTGCAACGCGGCGGTGACATTGCCGGCGGCGTCGCGGCGGGCTCGATGCGCATCGG
>DATCRI010000073.1 GCA_036569045.1 Chthoniobacterales bacterium
GTCTGCGACCGCCAAATCCCGATTCCAACCCCAAATCGCCCCGCGGCCGCAGACCGCCGCTCCAGCACCCTACGCCGGCCCGGGCGCCGGCTCCTCGGCGTCCGCCGCCGCGTCCAGCCGGATGTGTTTCGCGCAGACGATGAGCGTGGAAGGCAGACCGGCCAGCCTCACAACCTGGATGCCGTAGCTTTGCTCGGCGAATCCAAAGCTCATGCGAAGTGGCTTTGAAGAGTTTCGATCATCTCCGGCAGATCGGCTTCGACCGTCGTCCAGACCTGCTCGATGTCCACGTCCCCGTAATCGTGGGCGATGATGTTCCTCATGCCGCGCATGCTGCGAAACGGAAGGCTTGGAAAGAACGCCCGGGCCTCCGCCGAGAGTCGGCTGGCAGCCTCGCCGATGATTTCGAAGCGGCGCAGGACGGCATCTTGTTTCTCGACGTTCTCCAGGAATCGGTCGCGACTGACTCCCTCCAGATAGGAACGGATGGCCAACGCCGAATCGAGGATGTCCCTCAGCAGAGCGGTCTGCCGCTCATCGAGCATAGACCGTGAGCGGGTTGGCGAGGATCGCTCGGCGGCGAATGGCGTTGCGGCTTCTTTCAACCGCCCGGCGAGTGAGGAGATCGACGGGACACCCCAGGCGTTCCTCGAGGTCCTCCTTCAGCGCGCCCATTTCGAAAAGTCCCACCCTTGCACCCGGGAGAAACTCGACCAACAAATCGACGTCACTTTCCGCCCGGGCCGCGCCGCGAGCGAGCGAGCCGAAAACCTCCACCTTCGCGACGGGGCGATCCGCGCATGCTGCTTTCAATGCAAAGCGCAGGTCTTCCAAAGCCGGCGGCGATTGCTTCATGGCCATTTCTTTAATCCAAAGCGCCGGCCGTGGCAACGCGTCAGGCTTGATGACTCCTTTGCGGAGCCATTCAACCCGCCTCGTCGAAGAGCGAAAGCTGGTTCGCGATGGCGGCCATGTCGCGGCGTTTGGTGCGGCCGCCGCTGGCGGCGAGCGTCGGTTTGCCCTCGGTGTTGAGTTCAGATTTTTCGAGGTTGGCGAGGATTTGCTTCGCTCGCGTGATGAGGCTGTCCGGCAAGCCGGCGAGGCGGGCGACCTGGATGCCGTAGCTCTGGTCGGCGCGGCCGGGCAGGATCTTGCGCAGGAAGATGACCTCGTCGTTCCACTCGCGCACGGCGACGTTGAGATTCGTCACGCCATCGCGCGTGCGATCGAGATCGGTGAGCTCGTGATAATGCGTCGCGAAGAGCGTGCGGCAGCCGATGGCGTCGTGCAGGTGCTCGGCGACGCTCCACGCGATGCTGAGGCCGTCGAAGGTGGACGTGCCGCGGCCGATTTCGTCGAGGATGACGAGGCTGTCCTTCGTCGCGTTGTGGATGATGTTCGCGGTCTCGTTCATCTCGACCATGAAGGTCGACTGGCCGCGGGCGAGGTCGTCGCTGGCTCCAACGCGGGTGAAAATGCGGTCGGTCACGCCAATGCGCGCCCGCTTCGCGGGAACGAAGCTGCCGGTTTGCGCGAGCAGCGTGAGCAACGCGACCTGGCGGATGTAGGTGGATTTGCCGGCCATGTTCGGGCCGGTGAGGATGGCGAATCGTTTGCCGGCACGATCGAGGGCGGTGTCGTTCGGCACGAAGCGCTCGGCGCCGGCGCGCTGGTCGAGCACGGGGTGGCGACCCTCCTCGATTTCGATGACGCCGGCCGCGTCGACGACGGGACGGCAGTAGCCGAACTGGCGCGCGGTCTCGGCCAGGCCGCCGAGCGCATCGAGGCCGCCGAGCGCCGTGGCGGTCTGCTGGATGCGAGCCATCGCGTCGAGCACGAGGGCGCGCAGGCCCTGGAAAATCTGCTGCTCGATCGCGCGGGAGCGCTCGTCGGCCCCCAGGATCTTGCCCTCGATTTCCTTGAGCTCCGGCGTGATGTAGCGCTCGCCATTCGCGGTGGTCTGCTTGCGGTGATAATCCGCCGGAACGCTCCCGAGATTCGATTTCGTGATCTCGATGAAGTAGCCGAAGACCGAATTGTAGCGGACCTTGAGCGACTTGATGCCGCTGCGCTCGATCTCGCGCTCCTGCAGGTTCGCAATCCAATCCTTGCCCTCGCGGGAGGCGGCGCGCAGCTCGTCGAGCGCGGGATCGTAGCCGGGGCGAATGATGCCGCCGTCGCGCAGCAACGCGGGCGGTTCATCCACGATGGCAGCGCGGAGCGTGGCGCAGAGTTCGTCGAGCGGATCGAGCTGCGCGGCCAGCTCGGCAAGCAGTTCCGCCCCGCCCAGCGGGCAGGAGAAATCCGCGAGTTGCGCGCGCACGCCGGGAATGCGCTCGAAGGAGTCCGCCAGGGCCGCGAGGTCGCGGGCATTGCCCGACTGGCCGTGCAGGCGCGAGGCGGCGCGCTCCATGTCGCGAATCCCTCCGAGAGTTTCGCGGAGCGTGGCGAGATCGGGCGCGCGTTCGATGAATCGCTCGATCGCGGACTGCCGCGCCCCGATGGCGCCGACATCGCGCAGCGGGTTGAGGATCCAGTGCCGGAGCGTGCGGGCGCCCATCGGCGTGACGGTCCGGTCGAGCGCGCCGAGCAGCGTCATCTCGCGACCGCCGCGGGACTGGACCAGCTCGAGATGGCTCTGCGTGACGGCGTCGAGCACGACGAATTCGCTCAGCCGGTAGGGCTGCAGGCCGCGCAGGTGCGAGGCATTTCGCCGCATCTGGCGAGTCAGATAGTGAAGAAGAGCCCCAGCCGCGCCGACCGCGAGCGGCCAGGCGCTGCAGCCGAACCCGTCGAGGGATTGCACGCGGAAATGCTCGCGCAGGAGATGCTCGGCGGGCTCGCATTCGAAAATGTAACCCTCGGCCGCGGTGCCGACCGGGATCGCCGCAAGCAGCTCGGGCTGCTCCTCGGGCACGAGCACCTCGGCGGGCGAGATGCGCGCGAGTTCGTCGAGGAGCTGCGCGCGGCTGTCGAGCTCGGTGAGGCGGAAGGCGCCGGTGCTGAGATCGGCGAAGGCGAGCCCGACGCGGCCGCGTTTCTCGCAGACGGCGGCGAGGAAATTGTGCGTGCGGGCGTCGAGGCCGAAGTCGTCGAGGGTGCCGGCGCTGAGGATCTGCGAGATCTCGCGGCGGACAAGTTTGCCGGCCGTGACTTCGCCGACCTGGTCGCAGATGGCGACGCGCTTGCCGGCGGCGATGAGCTTCTCGATGTAGCCCTTGGCGGCGTGGTAGGGCACGCCGCACATGGGCATGGCGCCGCGCTTCGTGAGCGCGACGTTGATGATGGCGCTGGCCTCCTTCGCGTCGTCGCCGAAGAGCTCGTAAAAATCGCCGAGGCGGAAGAAGAGCAGCGTGTTCGCCGGCAAGTCACGCCGCACGGCGAGATACTGCCGCATCATCGGGGTCTGCTCGTCGCTCATGATTTCTGGACCACGGATTTCACGGATAAAACGGATGATTTTTTAACCGCGGAGAGCGCAGAGGAGGAAAATCTCCGCGTTCTCTGCGTCCTCGGCGGTTCCTTCATCCGTGTCATCCGTGCGATCCGTGGTTGGAACTCGTCAGTTTCCGCTGAGGAAGACGGAGATCGGGCTGGTGGCGGCGGCGAATTCCCCGCGCGAGGGCAGACCGGCCGCGACCGCTTCGCTGGCGCTCTCGACCGCCATCCGGAACGCCCGCGCCATGCGCACGGGGTCGCCGGCGGCCGCGATGGCGGTATTCACGAGCACCGCGTCGGCGCCCATTTCGATCGCCTCGGCAGCGTGGCTGGGCGCGCCGATACCGGCGTCCACGACAACGGGCACCGTGGCCTGCCTGATGATGATCTCGATCTGCGCGCGCGTCTCGATGCCGCGATTGCTGCCAATCGGCGAACCGAGCGGCATTACGGTGGCAACGCCCACATCCTGCAGACGCTTGGCGAGCACGGGATCGGCATTGATGTAGGGCAGCACGGTGAAGCCCTCCTTCACGAGAATCTCGGCGGCATTGAAGGTTTCGACCGGATCGGGCAGGAGGTAATGCGGATCGGGATGAATCTCGAGCTTCACCCAGTTCGGCAGGCCGGCGGCGACGGCGAGGCGCGCGAGGCGCACGGCCTCCCCGGCGTTCATCGCGCCGCTGGTGTTGGGCAGGAGCAGGTATTTCGCGGGATCGATGAAATCGAGGATGTTCGCAAACGCATCGCCTTTGCCGGAAAGGTCCGCGCGGCGCAATGCGACCGTCACGATCTCGCTGCCGCTGGCCTCGAGGGCGTCGCGCATGGCTTCATTCGACGAAAATTTGCCCGTGCCGACGAGGAGGCGGGAGCCGAAGGAGCGGCCGGCAATCACGAGGCGGGAATCGGACATAGACGATCACTCTAAGCGCCGCACTCCGGCGGGCGCAAGAATCGCAGCCAGGTGACGAAAATTCTCCGTCGGAATGTTCGCCGAAAGTTGCCCGGAGTGGTATGCCCCATGCTCGACCATCTCATCGGCCATGAACCCGCTCACTCCGTCTGCTCTGAACATCCGATCTCTAGGCCCTCGCACGATCGATTCTCCACTCAACCGCCATTTCCACGAGCTGGGCAACGACCACGCCTTTTATTCGGACGACCAGCGCATCGTGGTCGACCACAGCCTGGACAACGTGAAGGCTCTCACGGAATCCGGAGCGGAGATTCCCTGCTTCGAGGTCGCCGGGCCACGCCGGAAGCTTTTCTTCAAGCCCGACGAGACCGTTTGCGCCGTGGTGACGTGCGGCGGCCTCTGCCCCGGCTTCAACGACGTCATTCGCGCCATCGTCCTGCAGGCGCATCACCGCTACGGCGTCGCCCGCATCCTGGGCATTCCCTTTGGCTTCGAGGGCCTCATTCCCGAATACGGCCATCACGTTTTCAATATGACTCCCGGCTTCGTGAGCAGCATTCACCGCTTCGGCGGCACGATGCTCGGCAGCTCCCGCGGCCCGCAGGACCCCGCCCGCATGGTGGACCGGCTGCAGGAGCTCGGCGTGAACATTCTCTTCGTGATCGGCGGTGACGGCACCCAGCGCGGCGGCAACGCGATCGAGCAGGAGGCCTCGAAACGCGGATATCCGCTCGCCGTCGTCGGCGTCCCCAAGACGATCGACAACGACATGATCTACATGGACAAGAGCTTCGGCTACGAGACCGCCTGCGCGGCCGCGGTCGAGGCGGTCC
>DATCRI010000074.1 GCA_036569045.1 Chthoniobacterales bacterium
GGCGGCCGATCGGCTCGTTCACCTCGCCGGTGCGGCGGCGGGGCGTGCCTTCGACGATGGCGAGGTAGGTCTTCTCGACGGTGCGGTCGGCGAATTGCGCGGCGAGGGACTGGTGGGCGAGGTCGTTCTTCGCAATGACGAGGCAGCCGCTGGTTTCCTTGTCGAGGCGATGGACGATCCCGGGGCGCTCGACGCCACCGATGCCGGAGAGATCCTTGCAATGGTGGAGCAGGGCCTGCACGAGCGTGCCGGTGGCGTTCCCCGCGCCGGGGTGAACGACGAGCCCGGCGGGCTTGTCGAGCACGAGCAGATCGGAGTCCTCGTGAAGAATGGCGAGGGGAATGTCTTCGCCGACGAGTTCCTCGACGGGCGTCGCGTCGGGAATGCGCACGGTGAGGGTGTCGCCGGCGCGCAGGATCTCGGCGGCGCGGGTGGGGGCGCCGTTGCGAAGGATCTCGCCGGACTCGAGCAGGGTCTTCGTTCGCGAGCGGGAGAGGCCCTCGATCGCGGTGGCGACGAAGCGGTCGAGGCGCACGCCGGCGGTCTCGGGCACAATTTCAAATTGGTGGGTCTGCATGGTGTCGGGCGCGGGTTTCGGCGATTGCCGGAGACAGGTGGCCGCGGTAGAGTTCCGGGCATGTCTGACGCGATCGAGCCGATTGTGGAGCCGTGCCCCTCCTGCGGCCAGTCAATTGACGTGACCGGCCTCGCGCCTTTTTCGGAAGTGGCCTGCCCTTCGTGCGGAAAGACAATGCGAGCCCGCATCCAGTTCAACCACTTCACGCTGCTCGAGCTGCTCGGCGAGGGCGGAATGGGCTCCGTTTACAAGGCGCTCGACCGCAATCTCGATCGCAAGGTCGCGCTGAAGATTCTCAAGGCAGATGCCGCCTCGACCGAGGCGGACTGGGAAAAACTCGCGACCGAGGCGCGAATGACGGCGGCAGTGAATCATCCGAACGTCGTGAAGGTCTACTCCTTCGGCGAAGATCACGGGCAGTTCTACCTCGCGATGGAGCTGGTCGAAAAGGGGTCGCTCGATGGCCTCATGCTCCTGCAGACGCGGCTTTCCGAGATGCACGTGCTCGACCTCGCGATCCAGGCGACCGAGGGCCTGCGCGCGGCCTACGAGGTGGGCCTCATCCATCGCGACATCAAGCCGGGGAACATCCTTTTCGCGAACGCGAAACTCGCGAAGGTCGTGGACTTCGGTCTCGCGCGGGTGATGGACGAGGGGGCGCAGGAGGCCGGCGAGATCTGGGGCACGCCCTTTTACGTGGCGCCGGAGAAACTCGACGGGCGGCCGGAGGATTTCCGCAGCGACATCTACAGCCTCGGCGGGACGTTGTTTCACGCGTTGTCGGGCCGTCCGCCGTTCGATGCGAAGACGGCCTCGATGGTCGTGCTCAAACACATCAAGAGCCAGGCGGTGAGCCTGCAGGCCTTCGCGCCAGGCATCTCCGACGAGACCGCCTACGTGATCAACCGGATGCTCAACAAGGATCCGGACCAGCGTTACGCCTCGCACGAGGAACTCCTCCAGCATCTTCACTACGCCCGCCAGCAATTGCAGGAGCGCACCTCGAAGCTGAATGGTGCGAACGAGGCCCGCAGCCCGTATCCACCGCGCCAGGGCACGCGCCCGCTGCTCATCGGCATGTGGACCGCGGCCGCCTCGCTCGCTCTCGCCGCCTGCGTCGGCGTCCTGATTTCCCTGCGAAGTCCGCATCCCGGGGCCGCATCGGGCGTCACGTCCGGCCCCGAAGCCGCCCTCGTCGCCCAGGGCCGCACGGCGCTCAATGCCCGGAAGTTCGACGAAGCCGTCGAGCGTTTCACCGCGGCGGTGACCGCCGCCGGCACGAAGCAGCCGGAGCGCAACTGGGCGCTGGCACAGTTGGCTCTCGCCACCACGCTCGGAGGGAAGGGAGCGCCTGCGCGGGACACCTTCGCGGCCCTCGCCAGGGACGGAATTTTCAATCCCGAGCTCACCGCGCAGCCGCTTGGCCGGCTTTTCATCGACCTCGGTCGGTCCCTCGAGGGCGACGAGGTCGTTCCCGCTGCCGACGCCGAAAAGTGGTCGACCACCGACGCGGACGCATTTGCGTTGCTGGCGTTCGGCATGAAGGATTGGACCGCCGGACGGGTGGCCGATGGCGGGGCGTTCCTGGAACGGTTTGCCCGCGCGACGCCGCCGGCGCCGAATCGCTGGATCGCGGATTTTCGACCGCTGACGGAGCCGTATCTCGCGGAATATCGCAACTTCCTCGAGCTGCAGGCTCTTGTGAAGAACGCGACGAAGGCCTCGGCCGCGAGCCTGCTCGTGAAAATCGAAAAGGCGAAGGAACAGGTAAAAACCGGTCCGCCGATGATTGCGCAACTCGACGCGCTTGCGCAGGGGCTGCCGCTCGACTGAGGGCGCGGGTGGACAGCGGCATTTCCAGGGCTACATTCCGGCCATGAGCAGCGACCCGCTGAAACTGACGCCCGAGCAGATTCATCAAAAACTCACGGAATTTCTGCGCTCCGGCTTTGGCGCGAAGACCGCCGACGCCCCGGCGGGCGAGGACGAAGACGAGGACGACGATCTCGACGATGAAGAGGACGAGGACCTGTTCGAGTTCAATTTCAAGCCGCGCGACATCAAGCGCCATCTCGATCGGTTCGTCATCAAGCAGGACGAGGCGAAGAAAGTCCTGAGCATCGCCGTCTGCGACCACTACAACCACGCGCGCCATGCCCGGCGCGTGCTCGACGAAGATCCCGAGGCGCTCATCGAATACGCGAAGCAGAACGTCCTGCTGGTCGGTCCGACCGGTGTCGGCAAGACCTATCTCGTGAAACACATTGCCGAGCTGATCGGGGTGCCGTTCGTGAAAGCCGACGCGACGAAATTCAGCGAGACCGGCTACGTCGGCGGCGATGTGGAAGACCTCGTGCGCGAGCTCGTTCACAAGGCCGACGGCAATATTGCCCTCGCGGAGCACGGCATCATCTACATCGACGAGATCGACAAGATCGCCAGCTCCGCGAATGGCTCCGGTCGCGACGTGAGCGGGCGAGGGGTGCAGACCACCCTCCTCAAGCTCATGGAGGAAACCGAGGTGCCGGTGCGAAATCCGATGGACCTCCAGGCGCAGGTGAAGGCCGCTTTCGAAATGCAGCGCAACGGCGGCGAGGCCTCGCGCGACTCGATCAACACGCGACACATCCTTTTCATCGTGAGCGGCGCCTTCGACAAGCTCGACGAGCAGGTGCGCCTGCGTCTCCGGCAGGCGCGAATGGGCTTCGGCGCCGAGCCGGCCACGCTCAAGGAAAACGCGACGCTCCTCCGCGACGCCACCACGCGGGATTTTGTCAGCTACGGCATGGAGCCGGAGTTCATCGGCCGCCTGCCGGTGCGCGTCGTCTGCGACCCGCTCGGCGCGGAGGATTTGTTCGAGATCCTCAAGCGCTCCGAGGGCAGCATCATTCGTCAATACGAGCGCGCATTTCGCGCCTACGGGATCGAGGTGCTCTTCGAGGACGATGCCCTGCACCGCATCGCCGAGGTCGCGGAGCAGGAAAAGACCGGCGCCCGCGGCCTGCTCACGGTCTGCGAACGCCTCCTGCGCGACTACAAATACGAATTGCCCGACTCGGGCGTCACGTCCTTCACGGTGAGCGAGGGCCTCGTTGCGGATCCCGCCGCAGCCCTGCGCGCCCTGCTCGACAGTGGTCACGCCGAGAAGGAGAAGGCGCTCGGGGCCATCGTCGACGAGTTCGCCCAGCGGTTCCGCGATCAGCACGAGCTCGACATCAGTTTCGAGCCCGAGGCCGCCACGGCCCTCGTCGCCCGCGCCCTTGCCGAGAATGGCGGAGTCCGCGAGCTCTGCGAGGCGCTGTTCAAGGATTACCAGTTCGGCCTCAAACTCATCCGGAAGAATAGCGGTCGGCGCGAGTTCCGCATTCCCCGTCGCGCCGTGGAAGATCCCGACGGCGTGCTGAGCGAATGGGTGGTGGAATCCTATCGCAATGCACGGGAGAATGAGACAGATTCTCCCTCTTCCCCATGAGATATTTCAAGGCCACCCTGCTTATCGGCACGATCGCGGTGCTCGCGGTGCTCGTGCTCGACGCCACCGGCTGGATTCACCCGCTCGAACTCCTCGCCTCCCAGCTCCTCACGCGATTCTCCCCCACCGGCACGCTGGTGCCCACCTCGCACGCGTTCGTGCTCATCGTGTCGGCCATCATCGGCTTTGCCTGCGCCTGGACCACGGTGGACATCTCCCGGCCAGCGGGAAAGACGGCCGTGGCATTCAGCGGCATCTTTTTGCTGCTGAGCAGCGCCGTCGTCGTCGCGCTCTACGGCGTCTTTTTCTCGCCGTTCCAGGCCGTGATCGCCGCTTTCTTCAGTTACGTGATCGGCATGTTCTACGGCCGCAGCGACTCGGGCGCCCGCAAGCGCGTCCTGCAGCGGCTTTTCGGCAACCGCATCTCGAAGCCGCAATTCGCCCGGCTGGTGGATTCCAACCATCCGCTCAGCTTCCCGGGCACCGAGCAGAGTGCGACCGTCGTCGTCTGCGAGGTCCACAATCACGTCGAGCTCCTCGAAAGCCTCAGCCCCGAGGACTACGTGGCCATGACGAATCTTTACCTGAAGACCGCGTCGAACTACCTCGTCGACGCCGGCGGTTATCTCGACGAATGCGGCGGCGAAAGCCTGCGCGTGGTCTTCGGGGCGCCGATCACTCGCGCCGATCACGCCGTCGCCGCGTGCCGGGCCGCGCTCGAGCTGGCCGCCCGCGTCGACACGCTCAACAAGGAATGCGACGCCCGCTGGCATCAGCGCCTCGACTTCCGCGTGGGCATCAACTCCGGCGCGATGATCGCCGCGGCCTATGGCGGGGAGCGCCTCGGCTCGTTCAGCGTGGCCGGGCCGGCCGTGGAATTTGCCCGTCGCCTCTGCGCCGCCGGGGCGAACTACGGCTGCCGCATTCTCGTCGGCCCGGAAACTTACGCCGAGGCCCACGACTTCGTCGAAGGCCGCCCGATCGAACTGCTCCGCCGTGCCGATGGCCGTCGCATCGAGCTCTACGAGGTCCTCGCCCCGGTGAATGCGCTTTCGCCCGAGCGCGCCCGCAGCCGCGAGCACTTCTGGAAGGGCGTCATCTACTACCGCGATCGTCGCTGGGACCTCGCGATGGAGGAATTCTCCAAGGCCCGCATCACCGGCATTCCCGATCCCGGCCTCGACGCCTACGTGATGCGCACCGAGCGCGCGCGCCGCGGCGATACTTCCGCGCCGCTTACGCCCGCCGTCCTCGCGGAAATCAGCTGAGCCGCGTCCTGTCCTTGAAGCCGGTCGATTATCCCGAGCCGTTCCAGCAGCTCGCGCGGCAACTCCGCCGGCTGCCCTCGATCGGCCCGCGCAGCGCAGAGCGCATCGCCCTCTGGCTGACAGCCTCGCCGGATGCCCACAGCGAGGCGTTGATCGATGCCCTCTCCGTCGCCGCCCGTGAGGTGCGTCCCTGCGAACGCTGCGGCTTTTTCGCAACGGATCCCGAATGCGTGATCTGCATGGATCCCGAACGCGGCGGCCGCGAAATCTGCGTCGTGGAAACCGCGACCGACGTGCTGCCGGTGGAGCGGACGGGATTTTTTACGGGCCGTTACCACGCGCTCGGCGGCCGCCTTGCGCCCCTGGAAAATGTCGGCCCCGAGGACCTGCGGATCGACGCCCTCGTGGCCCGGATCGCCGACGAGCAACCGACGGAAATCATCCTCGCACTCGCCTCCGACGTGGAAGGCGAAGCCACCGCCAATTACCTCGCCGAGGTGCTCGCGAGCGCGGCTCCCGGCATCCGGGTGAGCCGGCTGGCGCAGGGGCTGCCGGCGGGTGGGGGACTCGAGCACGCCGACCAGCTCACCCTCCAGCGCGCGCTCGTCGGTCGCATCGGAATGCGGCGCTGATTGCGTTTCGACCCATTTTACGCCACCTTCTCCGCCAGCGATGTCCTGCTCGAAGATCGATCCCACTCTGCACCAAGCCAAGAAGCCCGAATGGATCAAGGTGCGCCTGCCCTCGAATCCCGTTTTCTTCTCCACGAAGGGCCTTATTTCCGACCTGAAGCTTCACACGGTCTGCGAGAGCGCCCAGTGCCCGAATCGCTGGGAATGCTGGAGCCAGGGCACGGCCACTTTCATGATCGCCGGCGAACGCTGCACGCGCGCCTGCGGTTTCTGCGCCGTGGACACGGCGAAGCCCTTCGCCCTCGAGGCCGATGAGCCCCAGCGCGTCGCCGAGGCCATCCGCCGCCTCAGGCTCAAGCACGTCGTCATCACCGCCGTTGCCCGCGACGACCTCGCCGACGGCGGCGCGGACCACTTCGCGCAGACGATCGAGGCCGTGCGTGGCGTCGATCCGGAAATCATCATCGAGGTGCTCACACCCGACTTCAATGGCAAGGAAGGCCCGCTCCAGACGGTGCTCGACGCAAAGCCGCACGTCTTCAATCACAACCTCGAGACCGTCGAGCGCCTCACTCCGCTCGTCCGTTCCCGCGCGAAATACCGGCTCTCGCTCGACTTCCTCAAGCGCGCGAAGGAGCTCGATCCGAACGTCGTCACCAAGAGCGGCCTGATGCTCGGTCTTGGCGAAACCGAGACCGAGATCTTCGAGGCCATGGACGACCTTCGCGAGGCGAACGTCCAGGTGCTCACGATGGGCCAATACCTGCGTCCGACTCCGAATCATCTGCCCGTCGTCGAATACATCCGCCCCGAGACGTTCGATCTCTACCGCGAGATCGCGACGAACAAGGGCTTCGAATACGTGGCCAGCGGCCCGCTCGTTCGCAGCTCCTACCACGCGGCGGATTACAATCCGGTCAAGCGCCCGGCCTGATTTCGCTTCCGCCTGTAACAACGGGCGACAAATGCTTATGGGGAAGGGGACGCCATGCCGCCTTCCTCCGCCAATGCCCGGCCGCTCTTCGTCACGACGCGCTGGTCGATCGTCCTTGCGGCACGCGCGGGGAACTCCGACGGCGCGGCGCTCGAGACCCTGTGCCGGACGTATTGGTATCCGCTCTACGCCTTCGTGCGCAGTCGCGGACATGCGCCAGCCGATGCGCAGGACCTCACCCAGGAATTCTTTGCCAGGCTGCTGACGCGCAATTACCTCGATGCCGTCTCGCCGGATCGCGGCCGCTTCCGCACATTCCTCCGGATGGCGCTGCAGCGCTTCCTCGCAAACGAATGGGATCGCGCGCGGACCCGGAAACGGGGCGGCGAATGCGTGCACGTGCCCTTCGACACCGTGATCGCCGAACGCCGCCTGAGCGATGAGCGCGACCACACCCTGCCGCCGGATCGCACGTTTGACCGGCGCTGGGCGCAGGCGCTGCTGGACGATGCCGCGATGCGCCTGGAGACCGAATACCGCGCCGCCGGCAAGGCCGCGGAATTTTCCGCACTGAAGCCGCATCTCACGGCCGGGCGAGGCGAAATTCCCTACGCCGAGATTGCGAAGGCCCTCCAGACTACGGAGGGTGCGGCGCGGGTCGCGATTCATCGGCTGCGCCGGCGATTTCGGGAGCGCTTCCGCGAAGCGGTGGCCGACACGGTCGTGACGCCGGAGGAATTCGAGATGGAAATGCGCGAAGTGCTCGACGTGCTGGGAAACCGGTAACAACCGGCCGGAGAAACTGATTACGCAGGCATGAGCGAATCCTCTTTTTGTCCTCAATGCGGCGCGGCGCTGTCGACCGGCGGAATCTGCGCGACCTGCGCCGCGAACTTTCTGCAAGGCGAGCCCACGGTCGCTCCGGGCGAGCCGTTCGTGCCACCGAGCGTCGAGGAACTCGCCGCCAGATTTCCTCGTCTCGAGATCCTGGAGCTCATTGGTCGCGGTGGCATGGGGGCGGTTTACCGGGCACGGCAGCGGGAGCTCGACCGCATCGTCGCCCTGAAAATCCTGCCGCCCGGCATCGGCGACGATCCGGCCTTCGCCGAGCGCTTCGCCCGCGAGGCCCGGGCGCTCGCCAGGCTCAACCATCCGAACATCGTCACGCTCTTCGAATACGGACGCGCCGAGGACGGATCGTATTTCTTCCTGATGGAGTTCGTCGATGGCTTGAACCTTCGGCAACTGTTGGCCGCGGAGCGCGTCTCGCCACGGGAGGCTCTCGCCATCGTGCCGCAGATCTGCGACGCGCTGCAGTTCGCGCACGACCACGGCATCGTCCATCGCGACATCAAGCCGGAAAACATCCTGCTCGATCGCGGGGGGCGCGTGAAGGTCGCGGACTTCGGGCTCGCGAAGCTGATCGGCTCCGTCGCCGAAGATCCGGGCGAGAGGATGACGACGAGCGGGGAACTGACCGGCGCCGGCAGGGTTCTCGGCACGCCGAGCTACATGGCCCCGGAGCAGACCGCGCAGCCAGACGCCGTGGACCATCGCGCGGATATCTACGCGCTCGGGGTCGTATTCTACCAGATGCTCACCGGCGAGCTGCCCGAGCGACAGATCGAGCCGCCGTCGCGCAAGGTCCGCATCGACGTGCGCCTCGACGAGGTGGTGTTACGAGCCCTCGAAAAAAATCCCGACCGCCGCTACTCGCAGGCGAGCGTGCTGAAGACGCAAGTGGAAGAAATTCGGGGGACGGCAGAGCTCGAGGACCATCCCCACACCGGGGGAGAGCCTCCCAAGCGCGGGATGCCGCTCGTGCTCGGCGCGTCCGTTCTACTCCTGCTGGGTCTTGTGGCCATGTTCCTCATGCGCAGTGGGCAGCCTTCCGAGAAAGCCCAGGAGCCACCGGTCGAAAACGTAATGAACCCCATCGCGGAGCCGGTCACGAGCCCCATTGAGGACCGCGCCACCTTGCAAAGACGCCTGTTAGATCTCGCGATTTCCACCGCGGAGCTGCGAGGACAATACCGGGAGGGACATCCGAAAGTGGTCGCCGCGGACACGAATCTCACGGCCTTTGAGAGGACGCACCCTGGCCTTCACGGTGAGGACTTCAACGCCCTGATCGAGACAACCCGCACAAATCTTCTCATCGAGGACAATCGACTCAGCTCGCGGTATCGGGCTTCCCATCCCCTGCGAGCCGCGGTTCGCAGGAAGCTCGACGCGCTCGCAGGACTGCTCGCCCTGGAGCAGAGTGACGTTTCCCCGGAAAGATCCGCTGCGGCAGACTGGTTGAAACTCATGGACGCCGCCGATTACGCGAAAGCGTGGCAGGAGGCGGCCCCGAGTTTTCGCGCCAGCATTTCGAAAAAGGATTGGATCGAGAAAGCGACCCAGGTTCGCTCTCCCCTTGGCCGGATCTCCGATCGGAAAATGACCTCGTTCGAGCGAACGACGAACATGCCGGGAATGCCCGACGGCGCCTATTTCATCGCGAAGTTTCAGACCACATTCGCCGAATTGCCCGGAGCTACGGAGACCGTGAAATTCGCGCTCGATCCGCCCGAGGGATGGAAGACCATCGCCTACTTCATTCTTCCGCCTGAAGGAGGCGATTTCCCGGCATCTCCGCCGAAAACCGCGGATGAACGCGCGGCCGTCGCCGCGGCGGAGGCCTGGCTTGCCGGCATCGACGCCGGAGAATATGCGGAGAGCTGGCCAGTCGCGTCCGCGGCGTTCCGGGCCACGATTACGCAGGCCAGCTGGACCGCCGCTCTCGTGGCCGCCCGCGCTCCGCTCGGCGCGCTGAAGAGCCGCACCGTGAAAACTGCCCGATCGCTCGAACGTCTGCCGGGGACGGCTGCCGGCCAGTTTGTCGTGATGCAATTCGCGACGAGCTTCGCAAACAAGCGGAACAGCGTCGAAACGGTCACGTTTGCGAAGGCTGAAAATGGCGTCTGGGAAGCCTCGGGCTATTTTATCAAATGAGCGCGTCATCCGGCTTTCATCGGGCGCCCTGGAGCCGCCCCCTGGTTGTCAGCTCTGTCCTCGCAACGGTCGTCTGCGTCGGGATCGGGGCAGGGCTTCCAATGTGGGTCGAAAATCCCGGCGTCTGGTGGGCGACCCCGCTGCTGCTCGCGCTCCCGCCGCTCTGCGCACTGTTCCTCGTGCGCGGTTATCGGATCACGCCGGATGCCATTCTCGTCCTGCGGCCAGGCTGGACGACGCGCCTGCCGCGAGCAGGGCTGCTCTTCGCGGAAGCTGCGCCGGACGCGATGCGGGGAAGCATCCGCCTCTGCGGTAACGGTGGATTCTTCGCCTTCACGGGACTTTTCTGGAACCGGACGCTCGGTCGTCATCGCGCGTTTGTCACCGATCCTGCGCGGACCGTGGTCCTGCGTTATGCGCCGCGCACGGTGGTCATATCACCGGCGGACCCCGCCGTTTTCGTCAGCGAATTGCGGCAATCTTCTCGCAAGGAAGAAGTCGGATTTTAGGCGGCGAGGAAGGTTGCCGCCGGGGTCCCGGAGTGTTACGTTCCCGCCCCGGTGGAACAAAAGCTGCTCCAAGGGGACGCGGACGTTTTACTTGCTCTTAACCATACGAAACTCAGCCAAACAGGATGTCGATGAACCAAGCCTTTCCGACCGGAACCCGCTCGCTCTATTCACCGGAACACGAACATGATGCCTGTGGCGTCGGCTTCGTGGCTCAGGTCAGCGGGAAACGTTCGAATCGCATTCTCAAGATCGGCCTGCGTTCGCTCTGCGCCCTGATGCACCGCGGCGCTCTCGACGCGGATGCGAAGACCGGCGACGGCGCCGGCGTGATGACGCAGATTCCCTACAAGATCTTCGCGCCAGAGGTCGCCCGGCTTGGCCACCAGCTCTTCCAGGAAAGCGATCTCGCCGTCGGCGTGATGTTCCTGCCGTTCGACCACGCTTACGCGCAGGCCCGGGCGAAGGCGATCACCGCCGAAGTCCTCGAAAAGCGGGGCCTCTTCCTCTTCGGCTGGCGCGAGGTGCCGATCAATCTCCGCGTGCTTGGCGAAAAGGCGCAGACGACGCTGCCGCGCATCGAGCAGGTCCTCATCGGCAAGCCCTGGGGCATGGCCGACGACGACTACGAGCGCCGGCTCTTCCTCGCCCGCAACGAGATCGAGGACATGGCCGCCGCGGATGGCATCAGGAATTTCTACATCCCGTCGTTCTCGCACCGGACGATCGTTTACAAGGGCCTGCTCGTCTCGGCCTCCCTCGAGAAGTTCTATCCCGACCTGACGAACCCGAATTACGAGACCGCGATCTGCGTCTATCACCAGCGCTACAGCACAAACACCTTCCCGACCTGGCCACTCGCCCAGCCGTCGCGCATGCTCGCTCACAACGGCGAAATCAACACCGTGCGCGGCAATCGCAACTGGACGAAGGCCCGCGAAGCCGAGTTGCAGGCGGATTTCTGGGGGTCCGATATCGACCTGCTGAAGCCGATCGTCCAGGCCGGCGGCTCGGATTCCGCCAGCCTCGACAACGTTCTCGAGGTCATGACGATGTCCGGTCGCAGCCCGTTGCATACGATGACGATGCTCGTTCCGCCGGCATGGCGCTCCGACAAGAAGATGTCTCCGGAGCTGCAGGCGTTCTTCGAATACCACCGCTGCATCTGCGAGCCGTGGGACGGTCCGGCCGCGCTCGTCTTTACAAACGGCCTCACCATCGGCTCGTGCCTCGACCGCAACGGTCTGCGCCCCGCGCGCTACAAGCTCACCAACGACGGCGTGTTCGTGCTCGGCTCCGAAGTCGGTCTTTCCGGCCTGCCGCCCGCGAGCGTCATTGAAAAGGGCCGCCTCGCTCCCGGCGAAATGATCGCGATCGACACCGTGGCCGGCAAACTGATGCGCGATCGCGAGATCAAGCAGGCCCTTGCCGAGCGCAAGCCCTACAAGGAGTGGGTCGAGAAATATCTTCTCAAGTTCCCGTTCGCAAAGGCGGAGGAAATCCTCCCGCCCGCCGCGGAGATCGACCTCTTTGGCCTCACCCAGCGCCAGATCGCCTTCGGCTACTCGAGCGAAGAGCTCGACATGATCATCAAGCCGATGCTGAAGACGGGCGCCGAGGCCGTGGGCTCCATGGGCGACGACACGCCGCTCGCCGTCCTCTCGCTCAAGCCGCGCCTGCTCTACACCTATTTCAAGCAGCTTTTCGCGCAGGTGACGAATCCACCGATCGATCCGATCCGCGAGAAACTCGTCATGTCGCTGCACACCGTCCTCGGCTGGCGGCGGAATCTCCTCAGCGAAACACCCGAGCACGCCGAGCAGGTCATGGTCGACTCGCCGATCCTGCTCGACTGCGAACTCGCGCGCCTCAAGGAACTGCCCGCCCCGCACAAGGCCGGCACGGTTTCCACGCTCTGGCCGGTCAGCGAAGGCACGGCCGGTCTCGAAGCGGCCATCGCCCGCATCAAGGCCGACGCCGAAGCGGTCGTCGATTCCGGCGCGCGCATCCTGATCCTCTCGGACCGTGGCGTCGATGCCGCCAACGCTCCGGTTCCGGCACTTCTCGCCATGGGCGCCGTGCATCACCATCTCACGAACGTCGGCAAGCGCATGCGGGCCAGCATCGTCGTCGAGTCCGGTGAAGCGCGCGACGTGCACCAGATCGCCTGCCTCGTGGGCTACGGCGCAAGCTGCGTGAATCCCTATCTCGCCTTCGAGACGATTCAGGAAGTCCTCGAGGATACCCTGGCTGCGACGACCACCGCGCTCGCGACCGCCAGGGCCGCCGATCCGGTCAATCCCGAGAAACTCGCCAAGGCCGAGGCCGCTTTTGCCGAGGCCCAGGCGACCACGTTCGCGGTGGCCTGCAAGAACTACCGCACGGCGCTCGAGAGCGGACTGCTCAAGATCATGTCCAAGATGGGCATCTCGGTCGTCAGCAGCTATCGCGGCGCGCAGATGTTCGAGGCGCTCGGCGTCGCCAGCAAGGTCGTCGCGGAATGCTTCACCGGCACCAGCTCGCAAATCGAAGGCGTGGGCTACGAGGAGATCGCCTCCGAGAGCCTCGCCCGCCACACGATGGCCTACGGCGGCGAAGTCCCGGTCGAGGCCGGCAAGCTGGACGATCCCGGTTACTACCGCTACCGCCGCGGTGGCGAGCTTCATGCCGTCACCCCGCCCGTGATGCAAAATTTCCACACCTACGTGGGCATCAAGGGCATGGACAAGGCCGGCAAGCTCGAAGACTACCAGAAATACGTGGAGGCCGTGAAGGCGACCCGCCCGACCGCGCTTCGCAACCTGCTGGAACTCGTTCCACTGCCCGACGGTCCGGTGCCGATCGAGGAAGTCGAGCCGGTCGAGGACATTCGTCGCCGCTTCACCACCGCCGGCATGTCGCTCGGCGCGCTCAGCCCGGAAGCTCACGAGACGCTCGCGATCGCCATGAACCGTATCGGCGGCAAGTCGAACAGCGGCGAGGGTGGCGAAGATCCCGTTCGCTTCAAGCGCCGCGAAGACGGTGATTGGGCGAACAGCGCCATCAAGCAGATCGCTTCGGGACGTTTCGGCGTCTCCGCCGCGTATCTCGCAAGCGCCAAGGAAATTGAGATCAAGATGGCCCAGGGCGCGAAGCCGGGCGAGGGCGGTCAGCTGCCCGGTCACAAGGTCAGCCCCTACATCGCGAAGCTCCGTCACTCCGTGCCGGGCGTCACCCTGATCTCGCCGCCGCCGCACCACGACATTTACTCCATCGAAGATCTCGCGCAGCTGATCTACGACCTCAAGCAGGTCAATCCGCGCGCCCGCGTCACGGTGAAACTCGTCTCGGAGGCCGGCGTCGGCACGATTGCGGCCGGCGTTGCCAAGGCGCATGCCGACATCATTCTTGTGAGCGGTCACGACGGAGGCACCGGCGCCTCGCCGCTGAGCTCGATCAAGAACGCCGGCGGCCCGTGGGAACTCGGCGTCGCCGAGACGCACCAGGTGCTCATGCTCAACGGCCTGCGCAACCGCGTCACCCTCCGCACGGACGGCGGCATGAAAACCGGCGAGGACATCGCCATCGCCACGTTACTCGGCGCCGAGGAATACAACTTCGGCACCGCCGCGATGATCGCGATGGGCTGCGTTTACGTCCGCCAGTGCCACCTGAACACCTGTCCGGTCGGCGTCGCCACCCTTGACGACCGCCTCCGCGGCAAGTTCAAGGGCAAGCCGGAGCACGTCGTGAACTTCTTCAATGGGGTCGCCGCCGAAATGCGCGAAATCATGGCCAGCCTCGGCTTCCGCACGGTCGACGAGATGATCGGGCACGTCGAATGTCTGCGCCAGAAGGCGATTCCCGAGCATCCGAAAGCGAATACCCTCGACCTTTCCAAGCTCCTCGTGGATGTCTCCAGCGATGACCCCACGGCCGCTCGCCATGCCACTCGCGAGCGGAACGATGGCCCTGAGGATCAGACACTTGACGAGATTATTCTGCAGGATGCGAAAGAAGCCATCAACGACATCAAGCCGATCAGCCTCGATTACAAGATCAAGAACACCAACCGCTCGGTCGGCACGCAGGTGTCCGGTGAGATCGGTTACCAATATGGTGCGGAAGGGCTTCCCGAGGGCACGGTGGAATTGAAGTTCGAAGGGTCCGCGGGCCAGAGCCTCGGCGCCTTCCTGTCGCCGGGCGTTCGCCTGATCCTCACCGGTGAAGCCAACGACTATGTCGGCAAGGTCATGAGCGGTGGCGAGATCATCATCAAGCCGCGTCCGAACTCGAGCTTCCTTGCGAAGGACAACAGCATCCTCGGAAACACCGTGATGTATGGCGCCACCGGCGGCAGATTGTTCGCCAATGGCCGGGCCGGCGAGCGGTTCTGTGTGCGGAACTCGGGCGGCACCGCCGTCGTCGAGGGCGTGGGTGACCACGGCTGTGAATACATGACCAACGGCACCATCGTCATCCTCGGCCCGACCGGAAAGAATTTCGGCGCGGGAATGACGGGCGGCGCTGCTTACGTGCTCGATGCCGCCGGGGAGTTCCCGGCCAAGCTGAATCCCCAGCTAGTCGTGGCGGATCGCCTGAGCGCGGACGAAGACATCGCCACGCTGAAGGCCCTCGTCGAGAAGCACGCGGAGGTCACCGAAAGTGCCCAGGCGAAGGATCTCCTCGCGGATTGGAACAACGCCAAGGCGCTGTTTTGGAAGGTTTCGCCGAAGATCCCTGATGCGCCGCCAGCGCCGAGGGGCGAAAAGGCGGACGGCCCGGACAACGAGTCCAAGCAGACGATCACGGAAAACGTGACCGTGTCTCGCTAGGCGCTGCCGGTCACTCGAAGAATCTGCGCGTCCCCGATGAGGGGACGCGCTTTTCTTTTTCGCGGCGGGCTCAAAGTTCCCGGGGGCGAACGGTTGAGAAACCCAAGCCGACCCGATTGGTTTGATTTTCGTGCGCTACTTGCCGGCGCGCTGCCGCGTCCGCTCCGCGAGAATCACCACCGCTACGAGGAGCAGGCCAGGCAGCGCAATGGCCACGCCGCCGGGCAGGCGGTGGTTTAAGCCGCCCAGCACCGCCCCCCCGAAATACGCGGCCCAGGTGAGGAGGGGAAGCCAGGGCGTCTCCCGGGCGGGCGGCAGATCGGACATTGGCCCCCGAATTTTCCGGACGAGCCGGCTAATTCCCGTCGTGAGCGTGCCGGTGACAAAGACCGTGGAGACGCCCGAGACACCGACCTGCTGCACGGCGGCGCTTTGCAGGCCCATGGCCGCCGATGTTGCCGCGACGAGACCGGGAAGAAACTGGCCGCCACTCAGGGCGATCACTCCGGCGCTCGCGAGCACCAATGCGGCGGCGAGAGCCAGCGCCATGCTGATCCGGGATGACCACCCCGGCCTGGGCGCGGCCACCAGCCAGGAGCCCACCGCCGCTCCCGCGCAAAATCCGCCGAAGGCGATGCCGGCGAGGGCTGCGCCACCGCCATGAGAGATCGCGATTGCGAGCACGACCGAGTTCCCGGTCATGTTGGCCGGGAAAACCCCGGCATCGATGAAGGCGATCGCATCCACGCAACCGGCCGCGAGACTGAGGAGGAGCAGACGAATGGCCAGCGGAAAGTCACGCGCGTCGTTCACGATGCGAACGGCTTAACGCGTTGTCGGGGGAAGATCGAGCGATTTGGCCCGACAACGGCCGAAGGGTTACACCGACGACCAGAGCGTGTTCGTCAGGCCGGAGGATCGGTAAAAGCTGCGCAGGAAAGTCCGCAGCTGAACCGAGAGATCGGGAAAGGCCACGTCGGGCGCGCGGCACTCCTCCAGCAGGTCGTTGAATCCCGGCAAGGTCTCCGGATGCGTTGTCTCGGCCGTTTTTCGGTATCCCATGCTCCAGTCCGGAAACGATCGCCGCGTCGTGGGGCCTCTCAGCAGGCAGATGACATTCCGATGGCGCGAATCCTTCAGAAGGCGTTCGCGGTAAAGCCATTCGATCGTCTCCCGCGCTCCCTCGATGACCTCGAGGAAATTCCCTTCGTGGTAAAGCAACAGGCCGGTGATGCCTCGTCGCTCGTTGTTTCTCCGACAGGTCACGAGCAAATTCGCGAGCTCCTGATTCGAGAGAAGGCGGGTCGCCGAACTCACGAATGTCAGTTGGAAAAGGTCGCGCTCGGGAGGGAAATCCATCTGAAGAAGAGGATTGGTAGCAAACTATCCGAATATTTCTGACGCGAAAGCGAATTATCCCATGAAGGAGAGGGAGTGAAACCCGAGGCACCACGACAAAAGACTCGTGCGGGCGTCGGCTTTGACGGAAAACGAAGGATCGATGCACTTTCTCGTTTCTGGTCTGATCCTGCTCTTCTGCCTGCCGGCATTCTTTGTCGAAGCCCGATTTCTCAAGGCCATCGTCGCCCTCGCGATCCTTGCGTTTGTCGGCGGGGCGCTGGCCCTGACGTGGGCAACCTGCTGGATTCCGGCCGATTTCCTCACGGCGCATCCCGAACTCGCGGATACCCCGCTGCATCCAACGGTCGCGACAGCTCTGGGTGGCATCCTCGTTCTTTTCGGTCTGGGCCTGGCCCTCGCTCTGGGCACGCGAGTGCTTTATCGACACCTCCGCATCATCAAGGACTAGGTCGCGCCCTGAAGCGGAGCCCGTTCCATTTGGGGATCACATCCTCCTTGCAGGTCCTGAAAGCGTGGCGGATAAGGGATCGAAACGCACTCCGTCGCGAGCCTGTCTGGTCGCGAGGCAACCCTCGACTTCAGAATCCATGAGCACCATTACGACGCAGGACGGCACGGAAATCTATTACAAGGACTGGGGCTCGGGAGAGCCGGTGGTGTTCAGCCACGGCTGGCCGCTCAATGGCGACGCCTGGGAGAACCAGATGATGTTTCTCGCCTCTCACGGATACCGCTGCATCGCGCATGATCGCCGCGGCCACGGGCGCTCGAGCCAGCCCTGGGACGGCAACGAGATGGACACCTACGCCGATGATCTGCTGGCCCTTTTCGAGGCGCTCGACCTCACGGGAGTGACGATGATCGGCCATTCCACCGGCGGCGGCGAGGTGGCGCGGTTCATCGGTCGACACGGCACCTCGCGGGTGGCGAAGGCGGTGCTCGTGGGCGCGGTGCCCCCGTTGATGGTGAAGACCGAGGCAAATCCCGGCGGCCTGCCGATCGAGGTCTTCGACGGCTTCCGCGCCGCCTTTCTGGCGGATCGCGCCCAGTTTTTCATGGATGTGGCGAGCGGCCCCTTCTACGGCTTCAACCGGGCCGGCGCAAAGGTCTCGCAGGGCCTCATCCACACCTGGTGGATGCAGGGAATGATGTGCGGCGCGAAGAACGCGTATGACTGCATCAAGGCGTTTTCGGAAACGGACTTCACGGAGGACCTCAAGAAGTTCGACGTGCCGACGCTCATCATTCACGGCGACGACGATCAGATCGTGCCGATCGGCGCCTCGGCGCTGGCGGCGGTGAAACTCGTGCCGAACGCGACGCTCAAGATCTACCCCGGCGGCACGCACGCTCTCGGGGACACGAGCAAGGACCAGCTCAACGCCGATTTGCTGGCCTTTCTAAAAAGCTGATCGCCGATTCCGGCAGGGACCCGTCGTTTACGAGACGAGGCGCAGGGTGAGGGGATAGCGGTAGAACCGGCCCTCGGAGGCACGCACGGCGGCAAGGATCGAACAAACGATCGACCCGATTGCCAGGATGGGAAGCAGCAGGATTCCGATGAAAATCATGACGAGCAGCATCGAGACGAAGGCGTAGAGATAGACGCTGATATGAAAGTTGAGCGCCTCGCGGGCGTGGTCCGCCACCAGCGGTGAGTCGTGGCGTTTCACGAGATAAACGACGAGCGGCAGGATGAAACCGATTCCCAGCAGGAGGGAAAGGTGGCAGAGCACGATCCACAGCTTGTCGTCCTTACCGGCAGGAGGAGCGGAGACGGGAGGAATCGGCGGCGGAGTCTCATCCATAGATGACGCAGATTGAAAGCGAAGTCTGGCTGCGAATCAACGCAGGAATCGCAACGGCCGCTCACTCTCGCGATCACGGGCCGTCTTTTCGGGTACCCTGGTCGCGTAGAAATTCGCACGCCTGAGACTCGCGAGGCTGTATCTGGGACGGGCTGATGGATTGTTCACGAACTGCACAAGCGCGTTCATCGGCGGGCCGGGAGTGAAGCCGGTGATGTGACCACTCCGCGGGAAATTCAGCACGAAGCTGTTCGGAAGACGGGCGGCGACCACCTTCGCGCCATCCGGAGGAGTCTGCGCCTCCATGTCGCCGCTGAGGAGAAGGGTCGGAATCGTGCTACTGAGCGGATTGCGCGTTGCCTGCGGAAAGTAGGGGACCTGCCACGCCCGCACGCCAAAGATCACCGAGAGACTGGATGGCGCGTTCGCCTCGCGGAAAACGATGGGGCGCAGTTTGGAATCCGTGCGACGGGTGAGATCGAGCCAGTTCGGCTGGTTCCAGTCGGTCCCGAGCGTGGAGAGATACATGCCGAGAGCGAAGTCACGCCGGTCTTCGCTGAAACTGAAATATCGGCGGACGAAATCGCTGCCGCGGCGGGCAGCAATCTCCGTCACGAGCAGGGGAATGACGCGGATTCGCTCGGAAGACTGCAGCAGTGCGCTGATGGTGCCCTGAAAGTCGTCGAGCGTGATCTTGAAACCGTCATCCATCCGCAACGGACGCTTCCGAAGCTGCGTGAGAAGCTGGAAATAGGTGCGCGAGAAATTGGGAAACGCGCGGCGGGCGGGTCCGGTCTTTTGCACATCCCGGAAGAGGGCATTCAGGCCATGGAGAGTGTTTTGATTGAATCTGGGGAGGAACGTATCCGTCGCCGGCAGCACGCCATCGAGCACGACCGCGGCGATGCCGGTCGGATGGGAGCGCATCACCTCCTGCGCGAGGAAAGAGCCGTAGGAATTCCCAAAGAGAATGATCGAGCTGTAGCCCAGCGCCGTGCGGAGATCGGCGATATCCGAGGCGTTCTCGGTCGTGTTGTAGGCCGTGAGGTCGATCCCCTGGTTCAGGAAGCCCTCGCGGGCCGAGGCATACGTGCCGCTGAAGACGCCGAGAAACGGCGAGGACCAGCCCGTGCCACGCTGGTCGATCAGCACGATGTCGTGAGTCTTCTGCAAAGCGGGGAAGACCTCGAAAAATGCCGCTGTCGTGGTCGCGGATCCGCCCGGGCCACCGGTCAGGAAGAAGATGGGAAGCGCGCCAGTCGCCTGCTTCGCGCGAAGAATGACGACCGCGAGCTGGATCTGCGGGCCGGCAGGGTTCGCACGTTTCTCCGGGACGGTCAGATAGCCGAACTGGAACGGCGCCGATCCATAGACCTTGCGAATGCCCGAGGGGGGAGTGGCGTAGGTGAACGTCGCGGCCTGACCGGCAAAAAAGGGAAAAACAACGGCGCACAGGAGCGCGAAACGGCGGGGAAACATGGATTTGAACAAAAAGAAGGTGACACCGAATGCAAGTCCAATGCCAGTCTGGAAAATATCTGACGGCCTCGATCGCTCAGTGAAGGAACCGGACGAGAATGCCCCGAGTTGGCACTTGTCCGCCCGCGCCAGCGTGGCTACTTTCAGGGCGCACGTATGATCGCTGGCCGGAATTCCGAGGACTACTCCCCGATCACCTGGGTCGGAAGGGTGCCGATTTACGCCACGACCCTCCTCGTGATCCTGCACGTGCTCGGGATGATCGGCACCGCCGTCGCGATGTCGATGGCCGGCACACCGATTCCGGCAGCCTCACCGATCCTCGAGCCGCTATTGTTCTCGAACTTCGACATCCTGCGGAATTTCAAGATCTGGCAGTTCTTCACCTACGCTTTCGTCAACCAGCCCAACATCTGGTTCGCCGTCGAGATGTGGATGCTTTACTCGTTCGGCCGCGAGGTCGAAAAGTTCCTCGGTCGTCGCGCGTTCCTCTGGCTCTACCTCTCGTTGTTGCTCGTCGGTCCCGCCGCGCTGACCCTGCTCGGGCTTGCCGGGGTGCCCGCCGGACTTGCCGGCAGCGTCACGCTCCATTTTGCGATCTTCGTCGCCTTCGTGGTCATCTACCCGAGTGCGCAGGTCCTCTTCTCGCTGCAGGCCAAATGGGTCGCCGCGGTTTTGCTCGGCATCTATTCGCTGCAATTCCTCGCCGCGCACATGTGGGAATCGCTCGGCGTGCTCTGGCTGGAATGCGCGTGCGCCGTGCTGATGCTGCGCTATTCCGGCGCGACGCAGGCCTCCTTCGATTCGTGGCTGCCCGTTGGCGGTGACGATTTCCGTCCGGCTCGCCGCGATCCTCCGGCCAAACAACGCGAGGAATTGACCGAGGCCGAGCTGCATTCCTCGATCGACCCGCTGCTCGAGAAGATCTCGAAACACGGCATCGGCAGCCTCACGAAGCGGGAACGTCAGCGCCTCGAGCAGGCGCGCACCGCGCTGCTGGAACGGGAAAAGCATTCGCATTGATGGACGGTCCGGTGACTCCTGGCCCGGCAACGCCACCTCCGCCGCTCGAGGCATCCCGCGCCGCTGGCGGCAACCCCGAAAGCCGGGCCATGCCCGTGCCGAGCCTGAAGGACCCGTGCTACGTCAACGCGATGGTGCATTTTTACCGGGGAGAGCTCGGCCGCATCATGGTCTGGCGGCAGCGGCTCGACGTGACGACGACATGGGCGATCACGAGTTCGACGACCATCATCACCGTGGCGTTTTCCTTTCGCGAGATCCCGCACATCATCTTCTTTTTCAACCTCGCGATCGTCTGGATCATGCTCTGGATCGAGGCGCGGCGTTATCGTTTCTACGACGCCTTTCGGGGGCGCGTGCGCATGCTCGAGGCGCATTTTCTCGTGCCGATCGTTTCCCAGAGCGACCGCCTGCTCGATGGCGAATGGCGCCGGCTCGTGTGCGAAGATCTCATCCTGCCGTCCTTCAAGATCTCGGCCTTCGAGGCGGTGGGACGGCGGCTCCGACGAAATTACGTTTTCATCTTCGCGATCATCATGCTGGCATGGGCGCTCAAGATTTTCATGCACGCCAATCCGCCGATCACCTCGCTTCATTCGTTCTACACCGCGTTCGAGGCGGGTCATCTGCCGGCGTGGTTCAACGCCGGCATCTTCGTCGGCACGATCGTCGCGGTGACGAGCATCATCATTTACTTCGCGCACCGCACGTCCGGCGAAGTCTCGGAATTCGGCAGCGACAACGTCTCGCTCTGGCGGATATGAGAGCGGCTCCCGTTGCCACGCTCGACCCGGTGCTTCGTCTCAAGGAAATCGTCGCCCGCCTCCGCGCGCCGGATGGCTGCCCCTGGGACCGCGAGCAGACGCATGCCAGCCTGCGCGGCGCACTGCTCGAGGAAACCTACGAACTCGTTGACGCGATCGACCTCGCCGACGACTCGAATCTGCGCGAGGAACTTGGCGACCTGCTCCTGCACGTCGTCATGCATGCGCAGATGGCCAGCGAGCGCGGCGCCTTCGAGTTCGACGCGGTCGCGACGGAAATCTGCGAAAAACTGATCCGCCGCCATCCGCACGTCTTCGGCGAGGATTCTGCCGCCGACTCCGACGAGGTCCTTCGCAAATGGGAGCAGATCAAGCGCGCGGAGAAAGCCGAGCGCACCTCGATTCTCGACGGCCTGCCCCGGGCCCTGCCAGCGCTCCTGCGCGCGCAGAACGCCCAGAAAAAGGCCGCGCGCGTCGGCTTCGACTGGACCGAGGCCGGCGAGGTGATTGCGAAGATCGAGGAGGAGCTCGCGGAGCTCAAGGCGGCCATGGCCACGGCGAACTCGGCCGCGATCACCGAGGAAACCGGCGATCTGCTTTTCTCGGTCGTGAATCTCGCACGCAAGCTCGGGCAGGATTCCGAAATGACGCTCTCGGCCGCCACCGACAAGTTCGTCGAGCGATTCAAATCTGTCGAACGCCAGGCCGCCGCGGCGGGCCGCCGCGTCGAGGATTGCTCGGCCGAGGAACTGAACCGCTATTGGGACGCGGAGAAAGCGGGAACGGCGTGAGCAGCGGATTCGTCGTTCTCAATCCCGGCGGTCGCGACGCTGAGCAGGACTTCTCGAACGGAGCGGGGACGCCCGCGGACAGCGGTCACCCGCCGGTGAACTACCACGGCTACGCCGCCTGCATGCGCGGGAAAATTTTGCGCGACGTGCGGACGGTTCCGGCCGGCACTGGCGCCGCGCTCGTGCTCCTGCGCAAGCGCAACCTGCGAGCGGTGCTCAAGGCGCTCGCGGTGTTGAAGGATCGCGGCGTGCGCACGTGGATTTCCTTCAAGGAGTCCGGCGCGCATCAGGTCGCCGACTTCCTCGACGACTACGACCGCTCGCTGCTTTTCCGGCGCATCTGCGCCGCCGCGGACGGCTACCTTTCCAGCACGCCGGACCTCGAACCGCTCTACCGCGACGCCGGCTGTCGCGATGGCTTTTTCGCGCCGACCCCGTATCCCGTGGAGGAACCGGCGTGGGATCGCGGCATTCCGCTCGAGGAACGCAAGGGCATCTTCGTGGGCACCCGGGAGTTCGACGTGCCCTCGAGGAACCACTGGCAGGCGGTCGCCATGGCCGCCGCGCTGGGGCGGGAGCTCGAAATGCCGGTCGCGGTGATGAGCAACTTCGGCCGCCACGGTCTGCGCCTGCTCAAGGCGATTCGCGGAGACAATCCGTTCCTCCATTTCATCGTTGGCCCTTTCGCCTACCGGGATTACCTGCGGCTGATGGCTGCGCACCGCGTCGTCCTGCAGCTCGACGCGAGCGCCGTGCCGGGACAGGTGGCTGGCGACGCCCTGCTCGGCCGGCTGCCCTGCCTGGGCGGCAATGGCGCAATCGATCGCGTGGCCTTCGGGCATCTCACCGGCGATGTGCGCGAGGTCGCGACGCGACTGCTCACCGACGATGCCGCCTGGCAGGCCGCGACGGATCATTCCCAAAACATTGCCCGCGAGCGGTTGAGTTTCTCGGCGGTCCGCGATCTGCTCACCTCCCGAATGAACGCGCAGCCATGAGCCACGAGCATCACGACCACGCCGGCCATTCGCATGGCCCGGGTGGCCATCATCACGCGCCTGCGGATTTCGGCCGGGCCTTTCTCATCGGGATCGCCCTGAACACGGGCTTCGTGATTTTCGAGGCAGCCATGGGTTTTCTCTCCGGCTCGCTGGCGCTTGTCTCCGATGCGGGCCACAACCTCGGCGACGTGCTCGGCCTCGTGCTCGCCTGGGTCGCCGCGATTCTCGCCAAGCGTGCCGCGAAAGGCCGCTACACCTACGGATTGAAGCGGGGAACGATCCTCGCCGCGCTCGCCAACGCCATCCTTCTCCTCGTCGCTGTTGGCGCGCTCGGCCTGGAAGCCATCGAGCGTCTCCGCGAGCCCCAGCATGTCGAAGGCGGCGTGATGGCCTGGGTCTCTGCCCTCGGCATCCTCGTCAATGGCGGCACCGCGCTTCTGTTCATGGCCGGCAGCAAGGGCGACCTCAACGTGCGCGGCGCGTTTCTGCACATGGCGGCCGATGCGGGAGTTTCGCTCGGAGTCACCATCGCCGGCCTCGTCATCCTCGCGACCGGCTGGGCCTGGATCGATCCGGTGGTGAGTCTGGCCGTCCTCGTTGCCATTCTCGTCGGCACGTGGGGGCTCTTCACGGAATCTCTCGGCCTGGCGCTCGACGCCGCGCCGCTGGGCACGGACCTCGAGAAAATTCATGCCGAGATTGCGGGAATTTCCGGCGTGCAGGAAGTGCATCACCTCCATGTCTGGGCGCTGAGCACGACGGAGACGGCGCTCACCGCGCATGTCGTGAAGAGCGATCCCGGTCTCGACGACGCACTCCTGGCGACGATCCGCGAGGAGCTCGAGGAGCACTTCGCGATCACGCATGTGACGATTCAGTTCGAGCAGGGGGGCGCGGGGGGCTGCGGCGCCTGCCTTCCCGGGAAGAGCTCGCCAGCCTAGCCCCTAAATCGGCGCCGTTTCGCCGCGAAGCTCGAGGATGCGCCGAATGACGTCCTCGATGAGGTTGTTCGGGCAGGATGCGCCGGCGGTGATACCTGCCCTCAACGGACCGGTGGTTTTCAACCAGCCGGCGGTGACGATCTCGCGCTTTTCGTGCAGGTCGAAGCGCAGGATCTCTTCGGCCGAGCGAATGCAATCCGCGTTCCGAATGAAATAGGTCGGCACCTCTTTTTCGCCGATCTCGGCGAGGTGCGTCGTGTTCGAGCTGTTGTAGCCGCCGACGACGAGAAGCAGGTCGAGCGGAGCGTGAAGGAGTTCGAAAAGGGCGTCCTGACGCTCCTGGGTGGCGCCGCAGATCGTGTCGAAGAAGCGGAAATTACCCGCGTCGCCCCTGTCGCGATCGGTGATGGCCTGGCGCACCCGATTCTGCACTTCCTCGGTTTCGCTGCGCAGCATGGTCGTCTGGTTTGCGACGCCGATCTTGTGCAGGTGGACGTCGGGATCGAAGCCTGGCGACATGGCATCGGCAAAACGCCGCACGAATTCGGCCTTCTTTTCCGCGTCGCCCCCATTCCGGATGTAATCGCAGACGAAGTCCGTCTCCGCGAGATCGAGCACGACGAGGTAATGCCCGGCGCCTTCGCCGAGAGCGCGCGAGGCGGTGGCGCGAGTTTCCTCGTGCGCGGACTTTCCGTGAATGATCGACGTGACCTGCTCGCGCGCATTCTGACGCACGCGCTTCCATACGCTCATGACGTCGCCGCACGTCGTGTCGACGATCTGGCAGCCGTGCGCCTTGACCGCCTCGACGATGGGCGCCTCGGCGCCGAACGCCGGCACGATGACGACGTCCTCGGAACTGAGCGCGTCGATGTCCGCATCGCTCGGATGCGCGGCGAGGTGGCGAATGCCCATCGCGGCGATCTGGGCGTTCACGTCGGGGTTGTGAATGATCTCGCCGAGCAGGAAAATTCGCTGCTCGGGAAAGACCTTGCGCGCGGCGTAGGCGAGGTCGATGGCGCGCTCGACGCCATAGCAAAAGCCAAACTGCTTCGCGAGGCGGAAGGTCGTTTCCCCGACCGTAAGGAGGCCGCCGTGCGCGCGGATCTCGTCGACGAGATTGCTGCGGTAATGGCTTTCCACCTGAGCCTGCACGCGCTCCATCACCTCGGGCGTACGAAGATTGATGCGTTTGGCGGCGGGCGTGGCGGCGGACATAAGAAAAAAATGAGGTCGGCGGGGAGGGATGAAAAGAACGGTTTTGGAGGAATTGTCAAACGACAGGGGAATTGGCGCGGAAAAATCGAGGTTGCCTCGGCGAAGAAGGGCTCTATTTTTCCGGCCTCCATGTTTCGCGAGGACGACTTTCAATACGCGCTCGAAAACACGCGCGTGATCCGTCCGCCCGTGCAGGCGATCCAGACCTTCGGCACCACCAGTTTTCGCTTCATGCTCGTGACGGAATTGATGGACCAGGTCGACCGCGTGCGCGTGCGGGATGGCCGCATTCACGCGGAGCGTCCGTCGATCGTGACGCCGCAGAATTACTCGAAGCTCCTGCTCGACGGTTTTGGTGAGGAAGCGCGCGGCTTCGCGGACTTCCTCGAGAGCCACGGCCGCGACCTCAAATTTCTGCGCTACGGCTTTCAGTTTCGGAAGACCGACATCAGCGAGGAAATCGTCCATGCGCCGAAGGCCGACGTGATCGGCCGCATCGGCGAGATGCTGGATGCCCGCGACGAACCGATGAGCACGATCATCGAGGGCGTCGACGACGCCTGGGAGGTCTGCCTGATGAAGTTCACGGTCGAGCTCATCCAGCGTTCCGCCGGCGAAAACGTCCTGGAATGGAAGCGCCGTGGGTTGATTTGACGCGCCTTGCCCCATCGCGAGGGGAAAACCGCAAACTTCAAACTTTCAAACCGCGCCAGCCAAGGGCAGTCTTTCCGCAATGAAGTTGATCAAGTTCCTCATCGTGCTCGTCTTTGCGGCCGCGATCTTCGGAACGGCGGGATTTTTCGCCTACCAGCTCTATTACAAGCCCGAAAAGGCCGACCGCGAAGAGGCCAGGGCTGTTGCCGAGGCTCCACCGCCCACGCCGCCACCGGATTACAGCCTGCCCGCGCTGAAAAAGGCGCTCGCGCTGTTGAAGGCCGGCAAGACCGTGGAAGCCCGCGAGGCCCTTCGCAACTTCATCGCCCAATATCCGGAGTCCACCGGGATCGGTGACGCGAAGGACGCCCTTGGCGAGATCAGCATGTCGTTCATCTACACGAGCGCTCCCGGGCCCGAAAAAGTCGATTACGTCGTCGTCGCCGGTGATTCGCTGGTGCGGGTGGCGTCGAAGACGAAATCCAACGCCGAGCTCATTCTCCGCTCGAACAATCTTTCCAGCATCGATCTCTCGATCGGTCAGCAGCTTCGCATTCCCGAGCTCGATACCGCCCTTGTGCTCGATCGCAAGGCGAAGACCCTCTCGCTCCTGAACGGCGGCCAGCTCCTCAAGGAATACCCGCTGCTTTCGATGGAGCTGCCTGCCGCCGCCCGCGGCAAGGACCCCGTCAGCACCGCGGTCAAGGACAAGGTCGCCGTCAACGGCTCCGAGCGGGTCGCCTTCGGCAGCCGCGGCTACGTCGGCAGTGACCGCTGGATCATGCTGGATATGGCCAACGCCGTCATTCGAGGCCGCCCCGAGACGGCCTCGAACGGCCAGCCCGCGCCCATGCCCCCCGGAATGGTCGTCTCCCAGGAGGATATCGAGGAAATTTTCCCATTGGTGACGAGGAAGACTCCCGTCACGATTCAATAAGCCGCGACGCGCATCCGCCGTTCGCCACAAATTATCACGAAGTATGAGGGTCACCCCGCTGGATTTTGAAAAGCCTGTCGTCGAGCTCGAACACAAGCTCGAAGACATCAAGAAACACCTGCAAGGCCAGGATATCGACATGGCCCCGCAGGTTCGCGAGATCGCGGAACGCATCGAAGCCACGCGCCGCGAGATTTACGAAAACCTCAACGCATGGCAGCGTGTGCAGATCGCCCGCCACATTCAGCGCCCTTTCTTCCTCGATTACATCGACCTCGCATTTACGGATTTCGTCGAACTCCACGGCGACCGCGTCTTCGGTGACGACGCCTCCATGCCGGCTGGCCTGGCCACCATCGGGGGCATCAGGTGCGTGGTCATCGGTCAGCAAAAAGGCCGCGACGTGAAGGAAAACCTTCTCCGCAACTTTGGCAGCCCGCATCCCGAGGGCTACCGCAAGGCGCTGCGCCTCATGCGCCTCGCCGAGAAATTCAACCTGCCCATCGTCACCCTCATCGACACCCCCGGGGCCTATCCCGGCGTCGGTGCCGAGGAGCGCCACATCGCCGAGGCGATCGCCGTGAACCTGCGGGAAATGATGCTTCTCCGCGTGCCGATCGTCAGCGTCGTGATCGGCGAGGGCGGGTCCGGCGGAGCGCTGGGCATCGGGGTCTCCGATCGTGTGCTCATGCAGGAGAACGCCTATTACTCGGTGATCAGCCCCGAGGGTTGCGCCGCGATTCTCTGGAAGCACCGCAAACACGCCCCCGAGGCAGCCGAGGCCCTCAAGCTCAATGCCGGCGTCCTGATGGAGCTCGGCGTGATCGACGGCGTGATCGCCGAGCCGCTCGGCGGCGCCCACCACGATCCGCAGGGCTCTGCCGATCTACTCAAGGCCTCGATCGTTGCCGCCCTCGAGGAAACCAGCAAACTTTCCACCGACAAATTGCTCGATCAGCGTTACGAGAAGTTCCGCCGGATGGGCGTCTTCGCCGAAGAGGCCTAAGCTGCGGACAGGCCGAAACGGCGGCTGCGGCAGTGAACTCTCTGATTGAATTCCATGGAGTCGAAACTGCTGCTGTTTCAATGGCTGCCGGCAACGGTTCTGATCACCGTCGGAGCAACCGCCCTGCTCATGGCGATCCTGGCGGCCGGTTGGGCTCTTCGCCGCAAACCGGTATCCCGGGTCTGTCGTCTGGTTCTTTTCGGAGCATTGGCTGGCGTCGCCGCGTGCGTTGCCGGGCTTCTCTTCATCGGTTTTACCGTCAATGTGCGCGAAACGCCCGTTCCCGAATGGAGCGATGGCAGTTCGTCGTTAGCGACGTTTTTGCGGGAACCGTGCGCTGATTTCGTTCGCACTGGCAAAGCCGTGGGATTGGTCGCCGCCATTGTCGACGGGGACGAAACCTGCCTGATGGGAATTGGTCGGACTTCGCTCATTGCCGGCCGTCCGGTCAATGGCGATACCCTGTTTGAAATTGGATCGATCACCAAGACGTTCACCGGCTTGCTTCTGGCGATCGAAATTCAACGAGGCCGCCTCGGTCTCGAATGTCCGATCGGCACTCTTCTTCCTTCGACAATTTTGCCTCCCGAGGCGGTGAGCAACATCACCTTGCGGCAACTCGTCACCCATTCGTCCGGCCTGCCGCGCCTTCCTGGCAACGCCGCCGCGATGTGGCGCGGAGCTCTCGCCATGCTGCTCTACGGCGGGGATCCCTATGCCGGGCTGACCGAGGAGGATTACCTCCGTGCCCTGCAGGGCGCGGCGCTTGAATTCGAGCCCGGCTCGCGTTCGAGCTATTCGAATTTTGGCGCGGCTCTGCTGGGCTGGATGATTGCGAGGCAGGTCGGGCGGGATTACGAAGAAATGGCGCTGGCGGAAATTTGCGGCCCGTTACGCATGAAGAACACCGCGATCAATCTCACCGCTCAACAGGAGGAAAATCTGGCCGCGGGCTATCGCGCCGTGGAGAAATTGGGGGCGATAGTCGTGGGCCTGCGCTCGAATTTCTGGACCAGCCCTGGAAACTTTGAAGGCGCGGGCGGCCTGCGCTCGAGCGGCTCCGACATGCTCGCATATCTTCGCGCCCAAATGCGGCCGAAGAACTCCCCGTTGGCGGCCAGCCTGCGCCAGTCCCACGAACCCCTGTTCCCGATGGGGCGCGATCGGGCCATCGCCATGGGGTGGATCGTCTCGACTTTCAAGGGAGCGGGAGGCCCGATTTTCTGGCACAACGGAGGGACCGGCGGGTTCCGCAGCTTCATCGGATTCGACGAATCCGGCCAACACGGGATCTTGGTCCTTTCGAATTCCGCGGAATCCGTCGACGCCATCGCTCTGAAAATTCTTCGAAACCTGATCGCAAAGTCGCCCCGAATTCCCTGAGTCCAGCTTTCGGTCGTGGGAATCCGCGAAGGACTCAGAAACGGTCGAAGGTCATTGCACCGGCGGCGGGCGCATATTCCGTCGCCTCGGCGTTTGGCTTGAGGTAGGCCACGGTCTCGGCATCTTCCTTGAGAATCGGGACTTCGCCTGGACCGACCCAGCCAGGCTCGCGCGCGGTGACCCGGTATTTGATGGTGATGAGATCGTCTGGCTTCACCTTCTGATGCGAACGGCCGACCTTCAGCACCTGCGCGAGCATCGTAACTTCACGGACGGCGGAATCTTCCGTGGGCTCGACGTCGACGCGAAGCACTTTCACGCGAAAGACTTCCGGAGCCGTGCTCTGCATCTTCTCGTAGGCGGATGGTGGAAGTTCGGCAAACGAGGCGTGCGGAACGGCCGCGGCGAGAAGAAGGCAGGCAAAAAGGCGTTTCATGGACCGGACTTTCTATGTCGGAAAGGGCAGGTTCGCAACGCTCACGGTGCGGAATCTCCGCGCACGTCCTTCGCATACGAACGCACCGCGTCCTGAATCACGCCCGCAACGTCGGCCTTCGCTTCGACAAACTTCGGGCGGAACCACGGATAAAGCCCAATGACGTCGTGGAGCACGCGAATCTGGCCGTCGCAACCTTCGCCGCTTCCAATGCCAATCGTCGGAATGGCCAGCATTTCGGAAATTTCGCGGGCGAGGGGAGGAGTCACCAGCTCGAGCACCACGGCGAACGCGCCGGCCTGCTCCACGGCGCGCGCATCCTCCACCAGCCCCTCCGCCTGCTGGGGAGTGCGCCCCTTGATCTTGTAGCCGCCCTCCTCGCGAATCTGCTGCGGCAGCATCCCGATATGCGCCAGAACCGGAATGCCGGCCTCGACCAATGCCGCAATCGTGCCGGCATGGGCTGCGCCGCCCTCGAGCTTCACCGCATGCGCGCCTGCCTCGATCAGGAGGCGAGCATTGGCAAGGGCGAGTTCCGGATTCTCGTAGGCATCCTTGGGAAGGTCAGCCACCAGGGTGGCCCGGGAGACGCCGCGAGCAACCGCCCGGGTGTGGTGAAGCATGTCCGAAATGGAAACCTCGGTCGTGTCCGGAAACCCAAGGACGACCATCCCCAGCGAGTCGCCCACCAGAATCAAATCTACGCCGCTCTCATCGAGAAGCCGCCCGGTCGGATAGTCGTAAGCCGTCAGAGCCACCACGGAATGACGGTCGCTTTTCAAGTGACGATAGGCCTCGGAAAGGGATTTCATAATTAAGTTATTTCCGTAAAAATTGCATCTATCTCACTTTAAAAGAGATTCTTCGCGAATCAGAATTTCATCCTCCGCGAAAGTTCTGAGCCTGTCCCGTTGTTGAGCAACGGATGGGCCTTCCTTAGCGAAATGGCGGTTGGGAACGATATCGCCGAGAGGCATTAGCACGAACAGTCGGTCCATCAGTCGCGGGTGAGGAAGCTCCAGATCCGGCTCGTGAAGTTCCAAATCATCGGCGTAGAGGATGTCCAGATCCACGGTTCGCGGCGTATTTCGTCCGTGGTTCGCCGGACGATCGTGAAATTGCTCGATGGCCTGAAGGCGCTGCAGCAGATCCCGCGGTTCGCCGGAAAATCCGATCTCGATCGCGGCATTCAGGAACATGGGAGAATCCGCCGGACAGTCGACGGGAGGCGTTTCATAAATTCGGGACACCAGCACCGGAGGTTCTGCAAACGTCCGGATCGCGGCGACGGCGGCTTGCAGATGGGCGACGCGATCCCCGAGATTGGACCCGAGTGCGATGCCTGCGCGCATGGTCGTCTAGCGGAGACCGAGGACGTCCTGCATGTCGTAGAGGCCGGGTCCACGCGTGAACGCCCATTTCGCCGCGCGCAGGGCGCCGTTGGCAAAAGTGTCACGGGACGAAGCCTTGTGGGTCAGTTCGACGCGCTCACCGACGTTGGCGTAAATCACCGTGTGGTCGCCGACCACGTCGCCGCCACGGATGGCGTGCATGCCAATCTCGACGGGCGTGCGCTCGCCGACCATGCCTTCGCGGCCATGACGGACGTCCTTCGCGTAATCGAGCTCGCGAACCTCGGCCAGAATCTCCGCCAGACGGCGGGCGGTGCCGCTCGGGGAGTCCTTCTTGAGGCGGTGATGCATTTCGACGACCTCGAGATCGAATTCGGGGCCGAGAATCTCGGTCGCCTTCCGGGTGAGCCAGAACAGGGTGTTCACGCCAATGCTGAAATTCGGGGCGAATACGATCGGAATATGGGCCGCTCCGGCGGTGATGGCGGCGCGCTGGGCGTCGTCGTGGCCGGTCGTGCCGATCACGAGCGGCTTGCCGGCGGCCACGCAGGCCTCGGTCACGCCGACCGTGACCGGCGCGTGGGTGAAATCGATGACGGCGTCGCAGAGCGCTAGCGCGGGGGCGAATGCGTCCGACTCGTCGACCCGGGCCGTGACTTCGAGCTCGGGATCGCGGGCGGCGCAGGAGATGAGGGCCTGTCCCATGCGACCACGGGCCCCATTGATGAGAAGACGCAACGGCATGGCGAGATCAGGCGGGGATGAGGCCGTATTCGCGCAACGACGCGAGCAGGCGCTCCTGGCTGGCGGCGGTCATTTCGCAAAGTGGCAGGCGGACGTCAGGGGTCATGCGGCCCTGCTGGGCGAGGGCGAATTTGATCGGGGCCGGATTCGGCTCGATGAAAATGTCGTGGAAAAAGCGGTAGTATTTCCGGTGGAGCTTCTGTGCGCCGGCGGGCTTGCCGGCGAGCCAGGAATTCACCATGTGGACGACCTCGCGAGGAATGATATTCGACGCGACGCTGATGACGCCGACCGCGCCGGCGGCCATGAATTGCAGGGTCGCGTAGTCATCGCCGGAAAGAATCTCGAACGACTCCGGCAGGCGCAGGCGGAGCTGGTTCACCCGGTCCATGCTGCCGCCGGACTCCTTGATCGCGACAATATTCGGGCAGTCCTTCGCGAGGCGCACGCAGGTCTCCACGCCGATCTCGATGCCGCTGCGGCTCGGGATGCTGTAGAGAACGACCGGGATCTTTACCGACTCGGCGATCGCGCGGAAATGGCGGTAAAGGCCCTCGGGCGACGGCTTGTTGTAGTAGGGCGCCACGGAAAGAACGGCATCCGCGCCGAGCTTTTCGGCCTCGGTCGAGAGTGCGATGGCTTCGCGGGTGGAATTCGAGCCCGCGCCGGCGATCACCTTGCAGCGGCCGGCGGCGGTTTCCACGGCGACGCGGATCACCTCGTTGTGCTCTTCGTGCGAGACGGTGGGCGATTCCCCGGTCGTGCCGACGGGCACGATGCCGGAAATGCCCTCGGCAATCTGGAACTCGATGAGCTTGCGGAAGGCGTCGACATCGAATTGATCGTCGCGAAACGGGGTGACGAGGGCGGTATGGGTGCCTTCAAACATGGGAGGGAAAAAGTAATCAGAGCGTCACCGTTCCGTCGAAGACGAAATCGGCCGGACCGGTGAGGGTGACGGCCTGGAATTCGCCGTCCGACGCGCCAGCCTCGAAACCGACCCGCAGGGTGTCGCCGCCGCGCACGCGAACGCGGATCGGCGAGGCGACGCCGCTCGCGAGAGAATGGATGAGCGCGCAGGCGACCACGCCCGTGCCACAGGCGAGCGTCTCGTCCTCGACGCCGCGTTCGTAGGTGCGAATGGCGATGGCGTCGGGCCCCTCGATCTGGACGAAATTCACGTTCGTGCCGCGGGGCGCGAAGTGGGCGTGATGCCGGATTGCGGAGCCGAGGCGCTTCACGGCGGTCGTCTCGAGATCCTCGACGAAAATGACGGCATGCGGCACGCCGGTGTTGAGAAAATGGACGATCACCGGCTCGCCATCGATGTCGAGCGTGGTGACCGGCGCGAACGAATGCGGCGTGCTCATGTTGATCCGCACTTCGTCGCCCTCGCACACCGCGCCGATCACGCCGGCAGGCGTCTCGAAGGAAATCGACGCCCCATCGAACGCGGAAACGCGCCGGGCATAGCGGGCGAAACACCGGGCGCCATTGCCGCACATTTCGGCCTCGCCGCCATCGGCATTGTAGTAACGCATGCGGAAGTCCGCGCCGTTTTCCGCCGGCTCGACGAGCAACAGGCCGTCGGCGCCCACGCCACGGTGGCGGTCGCAAAGGTGGGCGATCTGCGCGCGATCGAGGGAAAGGGCGGAATCGCGGTTGTCGAGCATCACGAAATCGTTGCCCGCGCCGTTCATCTTAGTGAAGGAAAGTGTCATGGATCGGAACCAACCAGATTAACTCTGGAACGCCGGGAGGCAAGCGTGCCCTGCTTCGCCGGCAACCGGCCTGCGTCACGGCGAGGGAGGCGCGGGCACGCCAGTGCTCACCATGATCAGAGCCTTCGATCCATTCGCGCCGGCCGCGACATATCGTCCCGCGCCGCCGACGACCGCGCGCAGATGGTCGGCGTTCCGAGAAACCCAGAGCTGCCTCGTCCAGGTCGGACCGCTCGGCGTGCTGAAAACGCCCTTGTCCGAGAACGCGAGAAAGAGATTCCCGGCCCACGCAACGCCGAGCAGGTCGGTGGAACCGAAGGGATGCGCCCGCCACGTTTTGCCGCCATTCGCCGAGGTGAGGCAAAGCCCGTTCTCGCCGACACAAACCACCCGCCGGCCGGGCCGCTGCGCCGCGATGCCCCGCGCCGGCCCCCGCGCGGTCGTCTGAAACTCGGTTTCCCACTCGGCGCCGTCCTTCGAGCTTTGGATCGTAGCCCCGGCAAGCGAACTGCACAGGAGGTAATTTCGGCGGGCGGTAAGGCCAGTCACCGAGCTGGCCAGCCCTCTGGAACGATCGCCATCGAGCGGGTATTGCCAGCGATTCCCGTGAGCGGACGCCGCAAAGGCACGCGAATTCGACCCGAGGGCCACGAAGCGATCGTCAATGGCGGCGACTTCGGTCAGATTGTAGCTGCCTTGGAAGCGTTTGCGGTTCGCGACGCGGTCGGCGTAGCTCCAGGAGAATCCGTTGCCGGAATAAAGGACCGTCACGCCGATCCGACTCGTTCCGCTCACGAGGGCGACGAAGCGATGTTGCCCGAAGGTTACGGCGTTGATTTGTCTCGTGGCAGGCCGGGCCACAGTCCAATTCTCTGCGTCGAACGAGGTGAGCAGATAGCCGGTCGACGTCCCGGCGACGAATCGCCCGTCGCCGTAAGCGAGGGCGGAAATCTTGCCGACTCCGGAGAGCACCTGACGGCTCCACACCCACTCGGCCTTCGCTCCGAGAGGCAGGACGAGCAAGATGAGGGAAAGAAGGGCAACAATCGGGCGGCGACACATGGGCAGGAGGCAGAATTCCACCTTCACCCCATGCAGACGAATTGCAACTAAGACGAAGGACGACCCACGCCGTGGGCAGCCGCGGCAAGGGGGCGGACGAAATCCTCGATCCGCGCGACGAGGTCGGGATCGTTGCCGAATTCGCCGATGCGCCGGACGATGGCACTCCCCACGACCGCGGCGTCGCCGCTGCGCGCGACTTCGGCGGCCTGTTCCGGCGTCGAAATTCCAAAGCCTACGGCGACCGGCAATGAGGTGTGGCGGCGGATTTCCGCGACCTGCGCGCCGATGGTGTCCGACAGCGCCGCCTGCTCGCCCGTCACGCCTTCGCGCGAGACATAGTAGATGAAGCCCTCCGCCGCGCCGGCGAGCAGGGCAATGCGGTCCACGGGGGTCGTCGGCGCGATCAGGCGGATCGCCCGCAGACCCGAAGGACGCTGAAACTCCGCGTCCGTGCCGACCTCGTCCGGCGGCAGGTCGAGCAGCAGCACGCCATCGGCTCCGGCCGCGGCGGCATCCACGTGAAAACGCTCGAAGCCGTAGGTGTAGACGGGATTCAGATACGTGAAGAGGACGAGAGGAATCTCCGATTTCTCGCGAATCCGGCGGACGCATTCGAGCACGCCCGATGTGGTGGCGCCGGCGGCGAGGGCCCGGCCGGCGGCGGCCTGGATCGTCGCGCCGTCGGCGAGGGGATCGGAGAACGGCACGCCGAGTTCGACGATGTCCACCCCGGCGCGCTCGAGCCCGAGCACGAGATCGACCGTCGCATCGAGGGAGGGATCGCCTCCGGTCAGAAAGGCGATGAACCCGCTGCGGTTCGCGGCTTTCAGACGTTCAAAGCAGGTATCGATGCGGTTCATGGGAGGGCGAGAATACCGCGCCGATCAAGGCCGGCAAACGGGAACTGCGCGCGGTGGCCCTATTTCTCTCGGAGGAAGAACGGGCCGAACATCATCGAGACGAAGATGAGCGGCAGCAGCGCGGTTGCGATTTTCAACGCGAGGCAGAGGCCGACCAGCCGCCGATCGCCCATGAGGCCATGATCCTGCTGAAACAGGAACATCACGACCGAAAAGAAGCGATCCATCCCGTTCTTGCGGCGGGTCGCCGTGCCGAAAACGGCCGGATGGTGCGCCGGATGCTGGTTCTGCACCCTCCGCTCAACCGCGCGATAAATGAGGATCCACGCAAAAATGTCGACGCACAGGGCGACAAACAGCCCGGCAAGAACGGCGTCACTCATGCGTCGGTCGCCGTCCGCGAATCGCTCCGCTGATCTCGATAGACGACGGCCGCAACGTGGTCGGAGGTGAATGTCGTCACCTCCTCCAGCTTCGTGAGTTCACCGGCGGCTTCCTCGGAAATCCGGCGGGCGATCTTGATCATTTCCGGGTCGAAATCCCGGGATTGCTCGGCCTCCATGGTGACGATCTGCATCTGGTTGAGATAATTGCGGAGAATGTGGTTTGCGCCCTCGACGGTCTTGCGAAACAGGGCGGCGCGCTTGCGTTGCTCCGCTTCGAGGCGACGAAAGGCCTGTCGCATGAGGACGAAAATGAGGATGGCGGAAAGAAGGACGAAGAACCAGCC
>DATCRI010000075.1 GCA_036569045.1 Chthoniobacterales bacterium
GCGCTCAACGTTCTCGTCAACGCCCTCGTCGGCGCCATCCCCGGGGCCGGCGACGTCTTTTCGGCCTTCTTCAAGTCGAACCGCCGCAACTACGAACTGCTCCAACGCCACTCCGGCAAGGGCGTGATCGCGAAATCCACCGCCGGCGACTGGCTCTTCGTGACGGCGTTGATCGGTGGCGTCCTGGCCATCGCGATTGCCGCCTCGATCGGCGTGGCCTTCGTCGCCTACCACCTCTTCAAGCTCCTCCTCGCCGCCTGATGGCGGCGCTCGGGATTCTCGCGGCACTCGCGTTCGTCGGCCTCGGCCTGCTCGCCGTCTTTCGGGCGCCGACGCTGCCGCTCGTCTTCCTCGCCGTGGGCGCGACCGAGGTCGGCCACTGGTTCGCCGGAGTCGCCCTCCTCCTCGCCGCACTCAGCGCCCCTTCGATCGCCAGCGGGCTCTTCCTCGCCGCCGCCGCGCTGCTGCTCACCCCCGCCTTCCGCGCCGCCCGATTTTCACCCGCCTTTCGCTGGCGCGATCTGCTCCGGCTCTCGATCAATCATCACCCCTCCGGCGAACGCATGGTCATCGACGGACCCGGCGGCCCACTCGGCATCGACTTCTTCCCGGCCGAAGCGCCGAACGCCCCGCTCGTTGTCGTCGCCCACGGCGGCGGCTGGATGGCCGGAAATTCGCAGGAACTCGCCGGCTGGCATCGCTGGCTGGCCGCCCGCGGCTACGCCGTGGCCTCCGTCAACTACCGTCTCGTCCCGACCGGCGCCTGGCCCGCCCAGCGCGACGACATTCTCGCCGCGGTCGATCACCTCCGCGCGAATGCCGCCGATCTCGACATCGACCCCGACCGCATCGTGCTCTTTGGCCGGTCCGCCGGCGGCCAGATCGTCAGCGCCATCGCCGCTCCGGGCGGCCATCCCTGGCTGCGCGGTTGCGTGTGTCTCTACACGCCGTTCGACATGGCGTTCGCCTACGAACACAGCCGCGAGAACGACATCCTCCGCTCCCGCTGGCTGCTGCGCTGCTACCTGGGCGGCCGCCCGGACGAGGAGCCCGCGCACTACCGCGAGGCCTCCGCCTACCAGACCCTGCAGCCCGGCGCCCCGCCCTTCCTGCTCCTCCACGGCCCGCAGGACGAGCTTGTCTGGTTCCCCCAAAGCGAACGCTTCGCCGCCCGCCTCGAGGAACTCCGTGTCCCCCATACGTTCCTCGCGCTCCCCTGGGCCCGACACGCCTTCGACTTCAACCTCACCGGCCCCGCCGGCCAGATCTTCGCCGCCACCCTCGCCGAATTTCTGGAACGCACCTGCGCGCTCGCTTCCTCGCCTCCTTCTCGCTGAACTCCCCCGATGCGTCTGCTCCTCACCCTGCTTCTCTGCGGCCTGACGCCGCTCGCCCGCGCCGAATGGACCCTCGAGTTCCGCCGCACGGTCGCCGACCTGCCCGGCGGTGCGCAATTCATCGAGCGCGAGGCCCGGCGGGAAGGCCGCGCCGTGCGCGTGCAGGGCGTCTTCTTCTCCGCGAAGCAGGCTCGCTTTGCCGTCATCGACAATGCCTCCGTCGACTCCCTCGGCGCGGCGATGTCGGCCGCCGGGGCGCTCGCCGGCACGAATGGCGCCTATTTCCACCCCGACAACACACCGCTCGGCCTGATGATCGCGGGCGGAAAAAAGATCCACGCCCTCGAGCGCGCAAAGCTTCTCAGCGGTGTCTTCGTCGTCACGAAGGGCCGGCCGCGCATCGTTCGCGCCGGAAAATTCACGCCCTCGGCCGCGGATACCGAGGCCCTCCAGGCGGGCCCTTTCCTCGTGGAGGGCGGCGCGCCGATTTCCGGACTGAATGCGACCCGTGTCGCGCTGCGCACCGTCGTGGCAACCACGGGCGACGGCCGCTGGGCCCTGCTGCTCGTCTCGTCGAGCACCCTCGCCGACTCCGCCGCGGTGCTGTCCGCTGCCGCCGTCTGGCCCGATTTCCGGATCCAGCAGGCGCTCAATCTCGACGGCGGGTCGTCCAGCGGCCTCTGGGTTGCCACAAAAGACAAGCCTTTTTACCGTCGCGAGTTCTCCACGGTGCGAAATTTCCTCGCGGTCCTGCCCCGGTAACGGAACCTCATTTTCCTAGCGCACTCGCGCAGACGGGTCCAAATTCAGACCATGCAAATTCACCTCAGCCCCCGGCATCTGGTCCTCACTGCAGCCATCCATTCGTATGTGGCGGACAAGGTCGAGCATCTCGAAGCCATCACCGACTGCATCATCGCCGCCCACGTCGTCCTCATGCACGACGAGACGAAGACGAAGCGCTACAGCGTGAAAGTGCATCTCGCCGTTCCGGGCCCGGACATCCACGCCGAGGATAGCGAGGCCGATCTCTACGCCGCCATCGACAAGGTCGTCGACAAGCTCGCCCAGCAGCTCCGCAAGCGGAAGACGAAGCTCACCTCGACCAGGAAGCACAAGGCGCAGCTCGCCACCGAGAGCGTGAAACGCGGTTACGCGCGCCGCTAAGGCGCGCCCGGTCGTTCCCAGGGATTCCCCGCGATTTTCCGCATGGAGGGTGATTACAAAGTCAAGCTGGACGTCTTCGAAGGCCCGCTCGACCTGCTGCTGTATCTCATCAAACGCGATGAGGTGGACATCTACGAAATCTCGATCGAGCGCATCACGAAGCAATACCTCGAGTATCTCGACGCGTTTCGATTGCTGAACATCGATCTCGCTGGCGAGTTCATCGTCATGGCGGCGAACCTGCTCTACATCAAGAGCCGCACGCTGCTGCCCGCCGACCAGCAAATGGCCGAGGAAGACGCCGACGAGGACGATCCCCGCTGGGAACTCATCCGACAGCTCATCGAATACAAGAAGTTCAAGGAAGCCGCGAACCAGCTCCGCGAGCGTGAGGCCGCGCAGGAGAATCTCTACGCCCGCGTGCCCGCCGCCCCGGAACTCGCGCCCGATGCCGAGAACCTGCTCGTCGAAGAGGTCGGCATTTTCGACCTCATCCGCGCGTTCCAGAACGTCCTCAAGCGGCGCACGCCCAAGCAGGAGAACCTCCGCGAGATCTTCGAGGAGAACTTCACCGTCGCGGACAAGATCGACCACGTGTTGCGCATCATCTCGGCGGGCGTGCCCATCAAGTTCGAGGAGATGTTCCCCGACCACGCGTCCCGCACCGAGATCGTCGTCACCTTCCTCGCCATGCTCGAGCTCATTCGCATGAAGCAGCTCCGCGTGCGCCAGGACGTGCATTTCGCCGAGATCTGGATCGAGCGCAGCGAAGGCGTCACCCCGCTGTTCACGTCGACCATGGTGGAATCGTGAGCGACGAAACTCCCAACGCCCCCATCGAGCCGGCGCCGGTCGAGGTCCATGAGGGCCCCGCGCTCAAGCATATCGTCGAGGCGCTTGTCTTCGCCTCGCAGAAGCCCATTTCCGCCAAGGAAATCGCCGCCGCCCTACGGGGCGCCGCCGAGGCCGCGAAGGAAAATCCGCTGATTGGCGCCTTCGCGAAGACGAAGGAAAACGAGATCATCGAGGCGATCGACGCCCTCTCGGCGGATTACGCCGCCGCCGGCCATGCCTTCGAGATTCGCGAAACCGTCGCCGGGTGGCAGCTCGTCACCGCGCCGGCCTTTGCGCCGTGGCTACGCCAGCTCTTTCCCGAGAGCAAGCCGGCCCGCCTCAGTGCGCCCGCGCTCGAGACGCTGGCCATCATCGCCTACCGCCAGCCCGCCACGCGCGCCGATCTCGAGGCCGTGCGCGGCGTTGCCGTCGACGGAGTGATGCAGACCCTGCTCGACCGCCAGCTCATCCGCATCGCCGGCCGCGCCGACGTGCCCGGCCGCCCGTTGCTCTACGAGACGACCAGCCATTTCATGGAGCATTTCGGCCTGCGCGATCTCGAGGAACTTCCCAACGCCTCCGAACTGCGCCGCGCCGCCGCCGCCATCGCGGAGGCAAACGCTCCAAAACCCGAGGAAACTCCCGCCCCGGCCGATGAGACCGCTCCGGCCGGAGAACCGACCGCCGAAGCCCCCACGCCGGCAACTCCCGAAACCGAGCCGGCTTCCGAGCCGCTCCCGCCCACCAATGAGTGAACTGACCGATATCCGCGAAAAGATCGACACGATCGATTCGCAACTTCTCAAGCTTCTCAACGAACGCGCCACGCTGGCCCTCGAAGTCGGCCGGATCAAGAGCCGCGACGGCCTGCCGATCTACGCTCCCGACCGCGAAGCCTCCCTCCTTCGCAGCCTCTGCGAGCGCAGCGAAGGCCCGCTTTCCGGAGGCGCCATCCGCGCGATCTACCGCGAGATCATGTCCGCCGCACTCGCGCTCGAAAAGGACGTCACGATCTCCTGCTTCGGCCCGGAAGGCGGCGCCTGCCACCAGGCCGCGAAGGCCCGTTTCGGCTCCAGCGTGAGCTATTCCTTCTACAACGAAGTCAGCGATCTCTTCGCCGCCGTCGGCCGCGGCGAAGGCGACTGTGGCGTCGTGCCGATCGAGGAAGCCGGCCACGGCGCCCCGCACCAGACGCTCGACGCACTCGCCGGCACGGACCTGCAAATCTGCGCCGAGATCAACTCCACCCCCGACGGCACGCCTGGCGACAACGAGAACACCTCCCGTTATTTCGTGATGGCCCGCACCTCGACGGCGATCACCGGCGCCGACCGCACCACGCTCATGCTCCGCGTGGAAAACAAGCCCGGCGCGCTCCTCGAGGCGCTCGAGCCCTTCCGCGACGCCGAGCTCAACCTCAGCCACCTCGCGAGCCGTCCAGCCGCGAAGGGCAGCGAGGACGTCTTTTTCTTCGTCGAAGTGGACGGCCACTCGCGGCACGAAAACTTCGGCGATGTGCTGCGCGAGCTCTCCCGCCGCTGCCGGGCGGTGAAAATCCTCGGCAGCTTCCCGAAGGCCGCCGCCTGACGCCTGTCAGGCGATCCGGCCGTCGACGACCTGCACGTCTCCCTCGAAAATCATTTCGCGGGAGAACGCAAACGGGCCGCTGACCTTGAGGCTCGCGCAATTCTTCAGCGACGGAGCGCCGTCCTGCAGGGCAGCCTCGAGCTGGTCGACGAGCTTGAAATTGTCGTCGAGGTCCACCTTCGGCGGCACCCCGGCGCACTCGGGCGCGAGCTGCACCGTGCCGTCGTCGCCGATCACGTAGGCGTCCGAACGCAGCGTGAGCAGGTCGCCGGTGGTCTTCACCGGGGCGAAGCGCGTGCGCGGCACCACGATCGCCACGGAGTCGGCAAAGCACTCGATCGCCGCGCCCATGGCCGTCTCGAGCTGAAAAACCGGCGTCGATTTCTTGTCGCGAGGATCGACGGTCTTCTTGTTCTGGATGACCGGCAGGGGCAGGAAGCCGCCGGCTTCCGCGAGCGCGTCGCGCAGGCGATCGAGACGCAGCCAGAGGTTGTTCGTGTTGAAGAAGCGGTGCTTCGTGATGTCCTGGAAATCGCCGAGATCCGCGTCCGGGCACTGGGCCGACTCGCGCAGGAGCAACTTGCCATCGCGCAGCGCAAGGTGGCCGCCCTTGCGGTCCGACGGCGTTCGCGCGGTCACCTCCATCGCAAAGGGCGCGCCGGATTCCGCGAACCACTTGAGCAGCTTCGGATCGAGCGTGGCGCCCAGGTTGTCGGAGTTCGAGACGAAGAGATACTTCACGCCGGCGGCGAGCAGGCGATCGAGCGCGCCGGAGCCGGCCAGCACGGGATAGAGGTCGCCGTGACCGGGCGGGCACCAGGCGAGCTCGGGATTTGCCGGCCATTCGGCGGGCGCGAGTGTCGCGGCGTCGATCTTCGGCGTCTTGTTCTGGAGCACCTCGATCGCGTCGGGATCGCCGAGTTCCGGATGCTTCGCGAGAAACGCCCGCGTGTCGGCGCTCGTGCTGAAGCTGTTCATCAGCAGGAAACCGACGTCCGCGCCGGTCGTCCGACGGAAATGGGCGACCTGCCGCGCAATGAGGTCGAGAAAGGTCACTCCCGGCCGCACCTCGAGCAGCGACTTCGCGCGATCGAGGCCCATGCTCGTGCCAAGGCCGCCGTTGAGTTTCAAGATCGCGCACTGGGCGAGCAGCTTTCCGGTTTCCTCGGCATCGGGCTCCGGCAGAGATTCTGCGGCGGGCAGCGATTCGACCGGCGCAATCACGCTTTCGGGCAACATCGCCGTCTCCTTCGCAACGAGCTGGCCGTAGGCTCTTTCGAAAGCCCGAATGGCCGGCTCGCTCATGCCGGCGGATTCCATTTTCTCGCGGAACAAAGATGAATCGCTCATTGCCGCGGGAGGATGGGAAATTTTGCCGTCAGACGCCAGCGAAACGCCGCAGCAGGGCGCCGAATGCCGTGGCCCCGAGCTCCAGGTGCGCGAGGGGGTAGGATTCGTTGGGCGAATGGGCATTGCAATCGGGCAGGCCAAGGCCGGCGAGGACGACGGGGATGCCAAGTTCCCGCTGGAGCAGCGCCGCGACCGGAATGCTGAGCCCCTCTCGCGTGAGTGCCGGCGGACGCCCAAAAACCTCCTCCAGGGCCGCGCGGGCAGCCGCGATGAAGGGATTCTCCGGCGGCGTGTAGAAGGGCAGTCCGCCGTGATCGTAAACGACTTCGCCGGGCAGCCCCTCCGCGGCAAATGCCGCCTCGAACCAGGCGATCACGCACTCCGCGACGCGGCCGGGATCCTGATTCGGCGCGAGGCGGAAGCTGAGTTTCGCGGTCGCCTCGGCCGGAATGATCGTCTTCGAACCGGCGCCCTGGTGTCCGCTCGTCAGGCCATTGATCTCGGCGGTCGGCCGGGCCCAGACGCGCTCCAGCACCGAAAATGCCGTCTCGCCTGCGCGGGCCGGCGCGCCGGTGGTCAGCTCGAACCACGCGGCATCCCACGGAAGCTGCCGCCAGGCCTCTCGCTCGATCCCGGGCACCGGCAGGACGTCGTCGGAGAGCCCCGGGATGGCGATGCGCCCCTCGGCATCATGCATCCGAGCCAGGATTCTTGCCAGCGCGAGCGCGGGATTCGGGGTGACGCCGCCGAACATCCCGGAATGCAGGTCGGCCCTGGGACCGCGCACGGCGACTTCGAAGCACGCGATGCCGCGCAAGCCGAGCGTGAGCGCGGGCCAACCGGGCTCGATCATGCTCGTGTCGGAAATCAACGCGACGTCGCAGGCGAGCCGCGCGCGATTGGCGCGCACAAAGGCGCCGAGGTGCGGACTGCCGACCTCCTCCTCGCCTTCCAGCAGGATCGTGAGGTTGACCGGCAGCGGCCCTTCGTTCAACAGACGACGCAGCCCGATGAGATGCGAGAACGTCTGCCCCTTGTTGTCCGTCGCGCCGCGCGCGAACACGAATCCATCGCGCTCGGCCGGCTCGAAGGGCGGAGTTTCCCAAAGCGCCAGCGGCTCGACCGGCTGCACGTCGTAGTGACCGTAGAGCAACACGGTGCGCGCGCCGGGAAGGGCGGCCGACTTCGCCACGACGGCCGGCGCTCCCCCCGTCTCCTCGACCGTGCTCTCGAGTCCCCAGGATGCCAGCAGCGCGCTCAGCCAATCGGCACAGGCCCGCACGTCGCCGGCATGCTCCGGCTTCGCGCTGATCGACGGGAACCGCAGAAACTCGAAAAATGTCTCGATCATGCCGCGAAACGATCGGCGCGAAACGGCCTCAGGTCGAACGCACATTCGCCCTTCGTGAGGAGATCTCTGGCGACCTCGCCAATGGCGCTCGCGTATTTGAACCCGTGTCCGCTGAAGCCGCCGATCGCCCACACGCCCTCGTGCCCCGGCACCCGGTCGATGATCGGCGAGCGGTCCGGGGTGTTCTCGAAGAAACACGTTTCCATCGAGAGCACGGGCCCGTCGGCGTCGGGAAAAATCTCGCGGATGAACTGCCGCATGTCGGCCTCGTCCTCGCGATCGGGCTCGCGGCGCGGCTCATCGGGATCCACCGCTGGCGATGGCGTTTCGCGCAGCCGGCCCAGTTTGAAACCGGGAATGCCGTGAATCGGAAAGCCGTAGAAATGCCCGGTCGTCTCGGAGTCGACAATCCAGACCGGCAGGCGATCCTCGCCGAATTGGGCGGCATTGCGCGCCGGAGCAAACCAGCCGAGGACACAACGCTCGGCGGCGACCGGCATCGGCAGCAGCTTGCCGAGCCACGCGCCGGTCGTGACGACGATCTGCGCCGCGGCGTAGCGATCGTGATCCGTCTCGATCACAAAATTTCCCTCGCGGCCGGTCCAGCCGAGCACGCGCTCGTGACCGTGAATCTCCGCGCCAGCGGCGAGGGCGAGGTTCACGTGCGAGGTGATCGCCGCCTCGGGCACGACGAAACCGGAGCCAGGCTGAAAGACCCCCATCATGCCCGGCGCGGGGGTCAGCGCCGGAAATCGGACGCGAATGGCTGCTGCATCGAGCACCTCGTGCGCGATGTCGCATCGCTCGCAGGCGCCGAGGGAGCCGCGGAAAATCGGGCCGTCCGGCAGCGACACGTCGAGGCTGCCGATGCGGTGGAAAATTTGCTGGCCGGTGCGCGCGCCGAGTTCGTCCCAGAGCTCCGCGGCGCGCAGGACGAGCGGGACATACTTCGCGCTCTCGTGCAGGCCGAGGCGAAGGATGCGCGTCGCCCCGTGCGAACTTCCGCGCGTATTGGGAATCGAAAACTGCTCGACCCCCAGCACGCGCAGGCCGGCTTCCGCAAGGCGCAGACAGGCGGCGCTGCCCATGCCACCCACGCCAAGGACGGCGACGTCGAACGTCTTCAAAACATCGTCAGGTATTGGCCGATCTCCCACCGCGAGACCTGGCGGTGGTATTCGTTCCACTCCTGCCACTTCACCTTGAGGAATTCGCTGGCGATTGGGCCGAGGGCCTCGAGGACGATGGAATCCTGCTCGAGCTCGATGAGGGCGTCGCGCAGCGACTGGGGCAGGGTGACGAGGCCGCGCTTGTAGATCTCGGCGCGCGGCATCGTGTAGAGATTGCCGAGATTCGGGTTCCCGATCGGCATTTCCTTCGCGATGCCATCGAGACCGGCGGTGAGGTAGGCCGCGAAGAGCAGGTAGGGATTCACCGCCGCGGAGATCGTGCGGTCCTCGATGTGTCCCGGGCCGCAGATCCGGAGCATCTGCGTGCGATTGTTGTCGCCGTAGCTGATGAACGCAGGCGTCCAGGTGAAGCCGGAGCGCGAACTCATCAGGCCGGGACCGACCTGCAGGCGCTTGTAGCAATTTGGCGTCGGCGAACCGATCGCACAAAGCGCCGGAGCGTGCCGCAAGACGCCGGCGAGGAAGTGATACGCCGTCTTCGACAGGCCAAAGCCGCGCGGATCCTCGTGGTCGGTGAAGGCGTTCTCGCCCGTGGCCAGATCCGCAAGGTGGTAGTGGATGTGCGCGCCGCTGCCGGTGCGGTCCGCAAACGGCTTGGCCATGTGCGTCGCGATCGCTCCATATTTCGGCGCGATCTGGCTCGTCATCATCTTGAAGAACGTGAGCCGGTCGGCGGTGGTCAGGGCGTCCGAATAATCGAAGTTGATCTCGTATTGGCCATTGGCGTCCTCGTGATCGGCCTGGTAGACGCCCCAGCCGAGCTGGTTGCAGTAGGTCGTGATGTCCTGCAGGTAACCCATCGCCGGCGCGATGCCCTTGAAGTCGTAGCAGGGCTTTGCGAGCTGATCGACGTCGTTCGGATCCCAAACCGCGATGCTGCCGTCGGGCTGTTTCGTCACGAGGAAATGCTCGGGCTCGATGCCGATATTCGCGCGATAGCCAAACTTGGTTTCCAGCGTGCCAAGCACGCGTTTGAGATTCACGCGCGGGCAGTAGGCGTAGGCCTTCCCGTCGACGTAGAGGTCGCTGGCGAAACGCGCCGTGTTCGGCATCCACGGCAGCGGCGTGTAGCTGTCGAGGTCCACCCGCGCGAGCATGTCGTGGGAATGCGGCCCCTGGCCCATGCCCCACACCGCCGCGCCGGCAAAGCCCGCGCCGTCGTCGGCGAGCGCATCGAGCGTGCCGGCCGGACACATCTTCACCTTCGCCGCGCCGTGCACATCGACGAACTGCGCGAGCACAAACTCCACGCCTTCCACCGCCATCCGCTCCTTGATCTCTTCTCGGGTGCTCATTTCAGGAAATTTATGTTGCGTCTAAGGAAACATTTCGCGAAAGAAAAGCGGAATTTCCAAATTTATGTGTGGGATCGTTGGACTGTTTCTGAAGAACTCCGATTACGAGCAGGAGTTGGGCCGATTGTTCGCGCCCATGCTCGAGACGATGTGCGGACGCGGACCCGATAGCGCCGGTTTTGCCGTCTACAATGCGGCCGCCCCCGAGGGCGCCATCAAGATTTCGCTGCAGCATCCGGCGACGGATTACGATTGGACTCGGCTCGTGGCGGCGCTCGAAGAACGCGTGGGCGGCCCGGTCGAGTTCTCGATCAATTCCACCCACGCACTCCTCGTTGCTTCGACCGACGAACCCACGCTGCGCCTCGCGCTCGCGGAACTTGCGCCCGACGTCACGATCATGAGCATCGGCCGGCGCATCCAGATCATGAAGGAAACCGGCACGCCGCAGGAAGTCGTCGAGCGGTTCGGCGTTCGCCGCATGACCGGCACGCACGCGATTGGCCACACGCGCATGGCGACCGAGAGCGCGGTCTCCACGGCGGGCTCGCATCCGTTCTCGACCGGCATGGACCTCTGCCTCGTTCACAATGGCTCGCTGAGCAATCACAACCGCCTGCGCACGAATCTCCGCCGCGAGGGCATCGATTTTCATACGGAGAACGACACGGAGGTCGCCGCCGGCTACCTCACGTGGCGGCTGCGGCAGGGGCTCGGATTGAAGGAAGCTCTCGTGGCCGGCTTGGAGGATCTCGACGGCTTCTACACCTTTGCGGTCGGCACGGAGGAAGGCTTTGCCGTGTTGCGCGATCCCATCGCCTGCAAGCCCGCCGTGATGGCCGAGACCGACGACTACGTTGCCATGGCGTCGGAGTATCGCTCGCTCGCCGGCCTGCCCGGCATCGAAAACGCCCGTCTGTGGGAGCCCGAGCCTGGCGTAGTCTACAACTGGAGCCACGCCGCGTGAACGTCGTCGACCTGGATACCGCCAGCGTGCGGGAATTGAACTCCGCCCTGCACGCGGCCGCCGGGGGAACGTGGCGCGTGCTGAATCCGAAAGGCGCGCACGCGCTCGCCCCGGGACTCGATGCCCCGCTGCACGTCGAGATCGCGGGCCACGCCGGTTACTATTGCGCCGGCATGAACCAGCTCGCGACCGTCATCATCGAGGGCAACGCCGGCACCGGCCTCGCGGAGAACATGATGTCCGGCCTCGTCCACGTGAAAGGCAACGCCAGCCAGTCCGCCGGCGCCACCGCCCACGGCGGGCTGCTCATCATCGACGGCGACGCCTCGGCGCGCTGCGGCATTTCCATGAAGGGCGTCGACATCGTCGTGAAGGGATCCGTCGGCCACATGAGCGCCTTCATGGGGCAGGCCGGCAACCTTGTCGTGTGCGGCGACGCGGGCGACGCGCTCGGCGATTCCATTTACGAGGCGCGACTCTTCGTGCGCGGCAAGGTCGCCAGCCTCGGCGCGGATTGCGTCGAAAAGGACATGCGTCCCGAGCATCTCGAGTGGCTCGCCGCCACGCTGGAGAAATCCCAATCCGACACGAAGCCCGCGGATTTCCGTCGCTACGGATCGGCCCGCAACCTCTACCAATTCAAAATCGACAACGCATCGAGCTACTAACGATGAACGGACCCCGACCCGGCCTGCGCGAATCCGCCACCTTCGACCGCAACGTCATCCACGAGATCCAGCGGGCTGCCGAGACCGGCATCTACGACATCCGCGGCTTTGGCGCCAAGCGCGCGCTGCCGCATTTCGACGACCTCGTTTTCCTGGGCGCCTCGATGTCGCGCTACCCGCTCGAAGGCTATCGCGAGAAGTGCGCGACGGACGTCACTCTCGGCACGCGCTTCGCCAGGAAGCCGCTCGAGTTGAAGATCCCCATCACCATTGCCGGGATGAGCTTCGGCGCGCTCTCCGCGAACGCGAAGGAAGCCCTCGGCCGCGGCGCCACCGAGATGGGCACGAGCACGACCACCGGTGATGGCGGCATGACGCCCGAGGAGCGCGGCCATTCCAAGCTGCTCGTCTACCAATACCTGCCGTCCCGCTACGGCATGAATCCCGACGACCTCCGGAAGGCCGACGCCATCGAGATCGTCCTCGGCCAGGGCGCGAAGCCCGGCGGCGGCGGCATGCTGCTCGGCCAGAAGATCAGCGACCGCGTCGCGGAAATGCGCACGCTGCCGAAGGGCATCGACCAGCGCAGCGCCTGCCGGCATCCCGACTGGACCGGCCCCGACGACCTCGCCATCAAGATCGAGGAACTCCGCGAGATCACCGACTGGGAGAAGCCCATCTCCATCAAGATCGGCGCCTCGCGCACCTACTACGACGTGAAGCTCGCCGTGAAGGCCGGCGCCGACGTCGTCGTGCTCGACGGCATGCAGGGCGGCACCGGCGCCACGCAGGATGTCTTCATCGAGCACGTCGGCATTCCCACGCTCCCCGCGCTGCGCCAGGCCGTCGAGGCGCTCCAGGAAATGGACATGCACCGCAAGGTCCAGCTCATCGTTTCTGGAGGCATCCGCACCGGCGCCGATGTCGCGAAGGCCCTCGCCATGGGCGCGGACGCCGTGTCCATCGGCACCGCCGCGTTGATCGCCCTCGGCTGCAACAACCCGAAATACCAGGCCGACTACGAGAAACTCGGCAGCGCCGCCGGCTTCTTCGACGACTACCAGGATGGCCGCGATCCCGCCGGCATCTCCACGCAGGATCCCGAGCTCGCCGCCCGCCT
>DATCRI010000076.1 GCA_036569045.1 Chthoniobacterales bacterium
TAGGCGTAGTTCCCGTTCGCCACCCGCCTCAGCACGGAGAGATATTTCTCCTCGACGAGGCGGAACCGCAGCCCCGCGATCGCCACGGTCTCGAGCGAACGGTTCACCGCCAGAAAATGCGCGGATCGCTTCGTTCCCATCGGCACGTAGCCGGGATCTCCATCGACCTTGCAGCCGACGATCCGATCCAGCGGCGAGACGAGGAAGTCCAGCTGCGTGCCGACGCTGCGACCGCCGCCACCCTCGAAGCCCTCGATCGAAAGATGCATCGCATACGTCGCGGGCGTGAACCGCTCGAGGTGGAGCGGAACCGTGGCGGCGCCCGCGTCGTCCGTCGTCCCATCCGGCAGCGTGATCGACCGCAGATCGTCGGACGTCCAGCGTTTCCGGATCGGATCGTCGAAACGGTAACCGGGATAGGCCGCGAACGAATACCCGCCCGGCGCAAGATCGAGCTTCGCCGTGATCCGTCGGCCGCTGGCCGCAGCGCCGTAGAGATTCTGCAGCGAGACGAGCGCCTTCACCTCACCGGGCGCGATCCAGCCGGCCGTTGCCGGAGTATTCAGACTCGCGGCGATCTTGAGGCGATCCGGCAGGAATTCCTTCACCCACGGGTCCGCGCTCGCGAGCAGGCGATCCCGCTCCCCGTCTCGCACGAGGTAGAGATTCACCGCGTAGCAGCCGGTCGCCGAGTCCGGCGTGGTCGGGCATTCGAATTCGCCGAGGCCACCGGCCGGCACCGCGATGCGCTTGCGGACGACCGTGCGCCCGCGCGCGTCGATCACCTCGAGCTCGAGCGGCAGCCCGGCCGGCAGCGGCGCCCAGTCCCGCCGCTTCACGATGTAGCCGACGTGAATCGGATCGGCCGGGCGATAGACGCCGCGTTCAGTGAAGAGAAATGCCGCCAGCTCCGCTCCCGAGCGCACCTCCTCGCCACCGACATCGAAGCGCGAGAAGTCGAGCCGGCGGTCGCTCCGATCGTAGGGCAGGAATGCGATGTCCTCCCCCGACCGCGCGACGAAGGCGACCGGCTCGCGGTCCCGTTCATCCCGGACCACCGAATCGAAGCGCACGTGGCCATCGGCATCGGTGTCCGCCTCCGCGAGCGGCACGCCGTTCTTGCCGAGAATCGCCACCCGCACGCCGGCCGCCGGCGCGCCGGTCCGGATCGAGGCCACGAAGACGTCGCGACTGTCGTCCGCGTTCTCCTTCACGATCAATCCGAGATCTGTCACGAGCAGAAAACGCCGCTCCTCCTCGACGTTGGGCATCGGCTTCCTCGTCACGGGGTCCCAGCCCCGGGCGCGCAGAAAGAACAGGCCGCGCTCGCTGCCCCCGTCAGCCGGCAGTGCAAGGTGCGGTCCGAGATCGAAGGCCGAGGCGTTCTCGTGGAACGGACTCGCATCCGCAATCGGCTGCCGCTCCGTGGCAATGCGGGAGATATTTTCCTCGTCGAAGGCGTAGTTCCGAAACGACGGCCGCGCGAAGCTGCCGCGCGTCTGGCTCACGAGGTGATTGATCTGCGAAGCGCCCACCCGGGCGATCTCATATTCGATCACCGGAATGCCGCGCGAGCGCACCGAGAGCTTCCGCTCGCCGCTGAGCGCAAGCACGGCGCCCTCCCCTTCGAAGACGACGGAGGGACGCGGCTGGGGCGCGGCAAGCACGTTGTCGTAAGCTTCGCCGAGCACGTAGTCACCCGGCGCCCGCACGCCTGCGGCGACGCGGACAAAGAGCTGGCCATCCTCCGGAACCCGGAACCGAAACGCGTGCTCCTTCGTCTGAGGGTCGCGCGACGGCAATGCCTCGATCGCGATCGGCCGGGCTGCCGCCAGCACGTCGGGCGGCACTTCGCGCGGTCCATTCCACGTCACGCGATGGTCGTCCGGCGTCGGTTTCCGCCGGGGAAGCAGCCGCAGGGAAAGCGCCCGTGCCAGGTCGGGTGTGCGCGCCGCGCAGCTCGTGGTGAGCGTGAGGATCTGCTCGGGACGGCCGTCAGCGGTCCACGCAACGCCCGTCGAGGCTTCCGCGATCCGGAAGAAGCTGTAGATGTCCGGCACGCGGCATTTGGCGTCCGCCGACGCCCGCGTGACCGCGCCGCCCTGCGTCGTCCCGATTCCCGGCGAGAGTCGCAGCCTGGCGAAATCCTCCCTCTCCGGCAGCCGCATCGGCTTCGTGCGCAGGTAGGCGGTGCGATGGAACTTGTCGAAACTCACGTCGAACCCCTCGTTCGTGCCCCGACCAAGCATCCGAATCTCCGCGTGCGCGGCGACCGAATCCGGCTCGACGCGATGGCTGAGGTCCACGGTCGCCACGACCTGCTTCACGGTCGGATCCCGCGGGTCCTGGTAGAACTCGATCTCGCGCACGGACGCCGTGAACGCCGGAGTTCGCCAGTCGTAGCGATATTTCGTGAGCCGGATCTGCGGGGCGACGACCGAGCGGTCCAGCGTCACGCGATAGGCGCGATCGGCCGGCCAATCGTCCCGAGGCTCGAAGCGAAGGGTGGCGTCGCCGCTCCACGTCCACCGGCCCGCCGCCGATGGCTCCATCCGGATCCCGGCCTTCACGACCTGGCCAATCTTCCCGATGGGGGCGACGGAGCGCTCGAATTCGATGACGAGAGGCAACGGCACCAGCTTCTTCGCCAGGGGAGTGATGCCCGGCGGCATGACCGTCGCCTGCACCGTGACCGGCGCGGGCCAGCTCCGCACCCATAGCCCGATGGCGGTCACGGCCGCAACCGCCACGAGCCCCGCCGCCACCCTCCGGGGGCGCCGTCGCACCGCCCCTCCCGTGCGCCGCAGCCAGGCGGGCGGCCGCCACTGAAAATCTCCCACCGCCGAAACCAGAAAGGACCGTATTTTAAGCATATCGCTTTGGGGAATACGGGCCCGACGCGGCCGATCTTTCAGCGAAATGCAGAATATTTTCGCGGTGAGGCCGCGAGTCGGATAAGAGCCATTTTGTGAAGCCCGATCCGTTTCTCGCGACGCGACGCAGCCTTGTCGAACGGCTCGCGAACCGGAGCGATCAGCGCACGTGGCAGGAGTTTTTCGACACTTACTGGAAGCTCATCTACAGTGTCGCGCGAAAGTCCGGGCTCTCCGATGCCGAGGCCCAGGACGTTGTCCAGGAAACCATCATCACCGTCTCCAAGAAGATCGACACGCTCCGTTACGACCCCTCCATCGGCTCCTTCAAGGGGTGGCTGCTGCACATGACCCGCTGGCGCATCGCGGACCAGTTTCGCCATCGCGAACCCGCTCCCGCCGTGCCGCTCGCCAGGGACGATACCCGGCGCACCGCTCCGATCGATCGCGTCCCCGACGGCTTCGACATCGACGCGACGTGGGATGCCGAGTGGCGCTCGCACCTGCTCGAGGCCGCGATGGACCGCGTGCGCCGCCGCGTGGATCCGAAACAGTTCCAGATCTTCGATTGCTACGTCGTGCGCGAATGGCCGGCGCAGAAGGTCGCCTCGCAGCTGCGCGTGAGCATCGCCCAAGTGTATCTGGCCCGCCACCGCATCTCGACCCTCGTTCGCCGCGAGGTCGAGGCCCTCGAAAAAGGCGCCCGATGAGCACCGCGACGCCCCGCCCCCCCAGCATTCCCGACCACGAGGTGCTGCGCGTCATTGGCCGCGGCTCCTACGGCGAGATCTGGCTTGCCCGCACCCTCACCGGCCGGCTGCGCGCGATCAAGGTGATCGACCGGGCGAACTTCGACAACGACCGCTCGTTCCAGCGCGAGTTCGACGGCATGTCGGCCTTCGAGCCGATCTCGCGAGCTCACGCCGGCTTCATCAACATCCTGCACGTCGGCCGCGGCGACGGATTTTTCTACTACATCATGGAGCTGGCCGACGGCGTCGACGGCGCGCAGCCCATCGACATCGCCAGCTACCAGCCCCGCACCTTGAAAAGCGAGATCGATCGCCGTGGCCGCCTGCCGCCGGCGGAATGCATCGCCCTCGGCCTTTCGCTTACCGATGCGCTCGATCGCCTGCACACGCACGGCCTCATTCACCGCGACATCAAGCCGGCAAACCTCATCTTCGTGCACGGCGCCCCGAAGCTCGCCGACATCGGCCTCGTCACCGCGAGCGGCCAGCACTCCTTCGTCGGCACCGAGGGCTACGTGCCGCCCGAGGGCCAGGGCACGCCACAGGCCGATATCTACAGCCTCGGCAAGGTGCTCTACGAAATCACCATGGGAAAGGATCGTCTCGATTTTCCCGAGATGGCCACGCTCATCGATGAAATTCCCGAGAAAGGCCACGTCCAGGGATTGAACGACATCCTGCTGAAGGCCTGCGCCGCGAAACCCACTCGCCGCTACGCGAGCGCGCGCGACATGCACGCCGACCTGCTGCGCCTGCAGGGCGGACGCCGGCCCCGCACCATCTCGCCTGTCCCCGCCCTCGTCACGATCGCCCTCCTCGCCGCCGTCGCGCTCGGCATCTGGGGCGCCACCCGGCAGGTCGCCGCGCCGCCGCCCGTGGTCGTCTCGACGCCGACGCCGGTTCCGGCGCCAACCCCGCCTCCGGCTCTCACCGGCTCCCTGACAGTTTCGAGCGAACCCGCCGGCGGCAAGGTGACCGTGGTCCGCGACGGCAAGCCCGTGCGCACCGGCACGACGCCGCTCTCGATCCACAGCCTGCTTGCCGGCGAATACGAGGTTCGCGGCGAACTGGGATTCGCCAGCGTGACGGAGACCGTGCGGGTCGAGCCCGGCGGACAGGCCGCCGCGACGCTGCAATTTCCGACCGGCAACGGCGCCGTGAAAATCACCAGCGATCCCGGCGGTGCGCGCGTCTTCGAGGGCGACGTCGAGGTGCTCGAGACGCCCGGCGTGCTCGAGGAAGTCACGCCCGGCTCGCACCGTTACCGCATCCAGCTGGACGGCTACAAGGAGGTCACCATCGAGACGGTCGTCCACCCGGAGGAGCAGGTGCTGCTTCCCGCGCGGCTCGAGCACGATCTGGGGCCGGAGCCGGGAAAACCCTGGCTGAACAGTCTCGGCATGCCTTTCATCCCGGTGGGCGACGTGCGCTTCTGCCGCTGGGAGACGCGCGTGAAGGATTACGCCGCCTACTGCGCAGCGACGGGACGCGCCAGCACGACGCCCGATTTCGCGCAGACCGAGGACGACCCCGTCGTGCTCGTGAACTGGCAGGACGCGATGGATTTTTGCGCGTGGCTCACCGAAAAGGAACGCCGCGAGCGCCGGATCAGCGATCGCCAAAGCTACCGCCTGCCCACCGACGAGGAATGGAGCCTCGCCGTCGGCCTGCCCGCCGAGGGAGGCACCACCCCCGAGAAGCGCGACGGGCGCTTTCACAAGGTTTACCCGTGGGGACGCGACTGGCCGCCGCCGCAGGGCGCGGGCAACTACGCCGACCAATCACTGAAGGGCGGCATTCCCGGCTACATGGACGGCTTTCCGCAGACCTCTCCGGTCGGCCGCTTCACGCCCTCCGCCACGGGCCTCTTCGACCTCGGCGGCAACGTCTGGGAATGGTGCCTCGACGGCTACAAGGGCGGCACCGATTTGCACGACTGGGGCGTGCTGCGCGGCGGCTCCTACGCGAACCCGAAACGCACGGAGATGGAATCATCCTACCGCAACGTCGTCTCGCGCGAGGGCCGCGACGTCATCTACGGCTTTCGCTGCGTGCTCGCGACGGAGTAGCTCACTCCCGCATCAGGCTCTCGAGCAGCAACGTCGCAAGCTCCTGCGTCGCATCGTCGAGTTCGGCGATCTTCTTCTTCAGCCGCTGGAGATTTGGCTTCTCGATGGCCGCCCGCACCTCCCCCACGAGCGTCTCGATGCGGGCGCGTTCCGCCGGTGAAAGCTCCGAACCGAGCTTCTCGAAGGCCATGTCGATCGCCGGCAGCATTTCCTCGGCCTTGAGCTTCTGCTCCGCAAACTGGCGATCCGCCATGTCTTCAAAGGCATGCTCGACCGAGGCGCCGATCATCTCCTCGACCTTCTCGTCGGCCACCGCGACCGCGCTGCGCATCTCCACCACGGTATCCACGCCGGTGGCAACATCCCGCGCAAGCACGTGGAGAATGCCGTTCGCATCGATCTCGAACTGCACGCCGACGCGCGCATGGCCCTTCGGAGCGGGCGTGAACGGCACGTCGAACTCACCGAGCTTCCAGTTGTCCTTCGACAGCTCACGCTCCCCCTGCAGCACGGTGATCCGCATGGCCGTCTGGCCGACGACGGCGTTCGTGAACATCTCTCCCTTCTTCACGGGGATCGTCGTGTTGCGCGGGATCAGCACATTCATCAGCCCGCCGAAGGTCTCGATACCGAGCGAAAGCGGGGTGACGTCCAGCAGCGTGACGTGATTCAGACTCCCCTCGAGGATGCCCGCCTGGAGCACCGCGCCGAGCGCGACGGCCTCGTCGGGATGCTGCGAGAGATTCGGCTCCCGTCCAAAAATTTCGGCCACGAGCTCGCGCACGACCGGCATGCGCGTCGCCCCGCCCACCAGGATGACCGCGTCGAGATCGCCGGGCTCGAGTCCGGAATCCGCCAGCGCCCGCAGGCAAAGACCGCGCGTGCGCTCCAAGATCGGGGCGCAAATCCTCCCCACATTCGCGACTTCTCCGGCCTCTTTCGCCGCCTTCGCTTGCGCCTGCGAGACACCCAGCGCCTCCGCGATCGCCGCGTCGAGGTCGTCGCCGCCGAGCCGGGTGTCGCCATGCGTCGCGAGCACCTGAAACACGCCGCCGGCCAGCTCGAGGATCGAGATATCGAACGTCCCGCCGCCGAGATCATAGACCGCGACCTTCGAGTGCTCTTCGAGTTTGTCGAGCCCGTAGGCCAGCGCGGCCGCCGTCGGCTCCGCGAGCAGGCGCCGCACCTCGAGGCCCGCCAGTTCGCCGGCCCGCTTCGTGGCCGCGCGCTGCGCGTCGTTGAAATACGCTGGCACGGTGATCACCGCCTCGCGCACCTCGGCGCCGAGCGCGGCCTCGGCCTTGAGTTTGAGTTCAGTCAGAATGAGCGCGGAAATCTCCTCCGGCGTGCGGCCGTGGGTGCGCCCGGAGCTTCCCATCAGCCGCTTGATCGAGGTCACGACGCCAGGCAGAGCCAGCGCATCGTGGCCGATCACGACCTCGGCGGCCTCGGTGATCGCCACGGCGGAAGGCGTGAGCCGGCGGCCATCCGCATCCGCGACGAGGATGGGAAATCCGGCGTCCATCGCGCCGATGAGGGAATTCGTGGTGCCAAGGTCGATGCCGACGATCATCGAAAAAATCTAGCGAAGATCGGCCCCGCCGCGAAAGCGCCAATCCGCTCAGTCGCCGTAGTCGATCTGCAGGCCGTTCTCGGTGCGGGTGACCTGATAATTCCCGCCGGAAGGCGGCGCGGGGTTTACCGGAATGGCGCGAGCCGCGGGCATCGACGCCGGATTTGCCGGAGCCGTCACCGGGATTGCCCGGGCAACCGGCACCGCAGCGGCCGGCGACGGAGACGAGGCCGGAGCGGGAACGGGCGCCGCGGTCGGCACCGGAAAATCCCCGGCGACGTATTTGTGCTCCGACGCCTGCTCGACGAAATCGACCCAGACCGGGAGCGCGAGCTTGCTGCCGTAGCCGCGGTTGGCGATGCGCGCGGGGTGATCCATGCCCACCCACACGCCGCAGGTCAGCCGTGTCGTGTAGCCGACGAACCAGGCATCCTTGTAATCATCGGTCGTGCCGGTTTTTCCCGCCGCGGGCACCGTGAGCCCGAGCGATCCCGCGGAGGCGGCGGTGCCGCGCGTCATCACGTCGCGCAGGATGGCGTTCGTGACGTAATTCACGCCCCGCGGCAGGCACGCGAGCCTTGCGCGGGTAGCCCGATAGATCGTGCGCCCGTTCCGGTCCACGATGTGGTCGATAATGAATGGCTGCGGGCGCACGCCGCCATTGGGAAACATCGTGTAGGCGGCTGTGACGTCCTTGAGCGTGGCCCCGAACGCGCCGAGGTAGATGGACGGGATGTCGGGCAACGACCCGAGGCCGGCCCTGGCCGCGAGATCACGCACGGCGCCGCGCGAGGCAAACTCGCCCACGCGAATCGTCATCGTGTTGCGCGACCGCACCAGCCCCTCGGAGGCCGGCTGCCACCCGAGATTGTCGCCGTCGGAATTTTCCGGCGTCCAGACCGAGGCGAGCCCGGTCACTTCGCCTTCGCGGATCGGCGAATCGTCGATGGGCGTCTCCGGCGTGAGGCCGCGAGCGAACGCGGCGGCGTAGATGAAGGGCTTGAACGTCGACCCGACCTGGCGCTTCGAGAGCAACGCGCGGTTGTAGGGGCTCGTCTTGAAATCACGCCCGCCCACGACGGCGAGCACGCCGCCGGTTTCGTTGTCGATCGCGACGAGCGCGCCCTGCACGTAGGGCGACTCGGTGGACGGCGCGGCGCCTGGCTCCTTCACCGCGGCAAGCGAGGCCGCGCGAGTGGGATGCGGCCAGCCTTTCTCGGATTCCATGGCGGCCAGCCGGGCCTCCAGCGCCGTCTCGGCGAGCAGCTGCAGGCGGCGGTCGATCGTCGTGTAAATCTTCAGCCCGCCCTGATCGAGCGTCGACTTCGGGATGAGAATCTCGAGGTCGCGCATGATGGCGTCCATCGCGTAGTTCGCCTGCACGCGAGGCGGCTGCTGCTTGCCGGCGGGCACGGATTCCGCCCGGGCGGCGGCTGCCTCAGCGGGCGTGATCATTGCGAGTTCCTCCATCCGCGCAAGCACCTGATTGCGCTCCGCGAGGGCGGTCGCGCTGTCCTTGAGCGGGCTCAGACGATTCGGACTGCGGATGAGCCCGGCCAGAATCGCGGCCTCGGAGAGCGTCAGATCGCTCGCGGATTTTCCGAAGCAGGCCCGCGCCGCCGTTTCGATGCCATAGGTGCCGATGCCGAAGTAAATGCGGTTCGCGTAAGCTTCGAGGATCTGCTCCTTCGAGAAATTGCGTTCGATGCGCAGCGCGAGCAGCGCCTCCACGGCCTTGCGACGCCAGCGGTCCGAGCCGAGATCGTAGGTATTGCGCGCGAGCTGCTGCGTGATCGTGCTCGCGCCTTCCTTCACGCCGCCGTCGCGCAGATTGCGCACCGCCGCGCGGAGGATGCCGCTGAAATCGACGCCGTGGTGATCGTAGAAACGCGAATCCTCCCGCGCCAGCAGCGCCTTGATGAAAAATGGCGAAATCTGCGCGAGCGGCACCACGTAGCGCACCTCGCCCTCGAGCCGTCCGTAGCGCTGGCCGGCGCCGTCGAACACCTCGGAGATCGCGGGGATGCGGTTCAGCTCCGCGAGGTCGACCCCGTCGGCGACGGCCTGAAATTCCCGGTATTTCGGGAAGATCACGATGGCCGCGGCAATGGCCAGAGCCACGCCAGGCAGCGCGACGAACAGGAAGAGGCGTTTGAGAAATCGCAACACGGCACCGATCCTTCGATTCTCGCCCCATTTCCGGGCGTGGATTCGCGCCGATTATGCCGCGATTCTTTCGCCCGTGTAAATGCGATGCGCGGCCCGCTTTGCCCGCTCGTGGGCCTTCGCCGCGACTTCCTCGACGCGAAAACCGGCCCGCGCCAGGGCCGACGGAAAGGCCGGTTCCTTGTCGGCAGACCAGAACGCCACCCGGCCCCCCGTGCGCAACGCGCGCCGGATGAGGTCGAACCCGCTGCGACCGTAGAGACGGGAATTCTGCGGCTGCACGAAGGACGTCGGGCCGTTGTCCACATCGAGAAGGATCGCGTCGTAGCGCCCCGGGCCGTTTTTGATGCAGTCGAACACGTCGCCCGTGGTCACCACCACGCGCGGCTCGTCGAGCAAGGCGCCATTCACCTCGCGGAGGAACGTCCGGTTCCACTCGACGACCTCCGGCAGCAGCTCGGCCACCTCGACCGTCGCGCCGGGGCTCACGAGCTCCAGCACCCGTCGCAGGCTGAAGCCCAGCCCGAGCCCGCCGATGAGCACCCGCGGCCGGGCGCGCCGGGCGGTCCACGCACAGGCCAGATCGGCCAGCAACAGCTCGGAGACGGTGGCCGTGGAGCTCATCAGCTGCGTGCCGTTGAGCTTCAGGAAATACTCGCCGTTGTGTTCATGGAGCGAGAAGCGCGATCCGTTCGGCGTGCGCGTCTCGGCAAGGTTGCGGAAGGGTTTCATGAAAGGAGCGTTCCGTTCTAGCACCGCCGCCCGGACCGCGCCCGAACTTTCCTGGCTCGCTTGTTTGCAACCGGCCGCCGACACTTCCGCCATGCCGCACCGCCCGCCCCGCAAAAAGAAAGCCGAGACGATCCCGGGCGATGCCGCCGCCGACCGGAAGCGCCGCAACGAGATCGCCCAGCGCCAGCGCGCGGATACGGCCGCCCGATCGACGCTCTCCCGCTTCCAAAATCGGAAGTCCGAGAAAAAATAGCCACCGCATTAACGGTCGAGGCGCGAATCGTTCTCGTGCCGACTGCCGATTCCGACTCCCCCCTTCCGCCACCTCGTCTCCGCGACCTCCTGAGAGCGGGCGTCGGCATCCGCTCGATCGCTCTCACTGTGCTGATGCTGCTCGGCGTGGCCTACACGCTGTATTTCGCGCGGCCGGTGATCCTGCCGGTCGTCCTCGCGCTCATCCTCAGCCTGCTGCTCGCGCCGGCCGTGCGCCTCCTCCACCAGAAATGCCGGGTGCCGCCATCGATCGGCGCGGGCTTCGTGCTGGCGGCCCTGCTGGGGACCCTCGGCGTGGGCGCGTCGTTTGTCGTCGAACCGGCCTCCGCCTGGATGCAGACAATCCCGGAGAAGATTCCGGACATCAAAGCCCGTCTTCGTATCCTCAAACAACCCTTCGAGAAGGTGCGCGATGCCTCCCAGAAGGTGAACGAACTCGCCGAAATGCGAGACGCCGGGGAAAAGCCTGCCGTCAGCATTGCCCCCAGCGAGACGCCGTTTCGCTCGCTCATGACCCAGACGCCCGCATTCGTCGCGAACCTGTTCGTCATGTTCATCCTCCTCTACTTCATGCTCGCGTCGGGCGATCTGTTCCTTCGCAAGCTCGTGAGGATGATTCCGTCGTTCGAGGACAAGCGCCGCGCCGTCGAGATCGCCCGCGAGATCGAGGACCGCATCTCGCTCTACCTCCGCACCATCACCGTCATCAACGTCTGCCTCGGCACCGCGGTCAGCTTCGCGGCGGCCCTAGTCGGCATGCAAAACTACGTCTTCTGGGGCCTCCTTGCCTTCGTCCTGAACTTCATTCCCTACATCGGCGCGCTCGTCGGCGTCGCCGCCACCCTTGTCGTGGGGCTGCTGTCGTTCGAGTCCACCGCCTACGCGTTCCTCCTGCCGGCGATCTACATCGCGCTCAACACCATCGAGGGCAACTTCATCACGCCGCTCATCATGGGCCGCATCCTCACCCTGAATCCGGTGATCATTTTCATCGCCATCATGTTCTGGGGCTGGATCTGGGGAATCGCCGGCGCCCTGCTCGCCGTGCCCCTGCTCGCCGTGCTGAAAATCACCTGCGACCACCTCAAACCGTTCCATGCCATCGGCGAATTCATCGGAGGCAGCGCGGACGCGTGACTCTCGCAAAGTTTTTGCAGAAAGGATGAAATTCCCCCTTTCGCGTCGAAGAACATGGGCTATCGGTATGCCTCCCCGATGCAAAAACGCTCCCATATCTCCTTCGAAGACGCCCCGGCGATGGACCGGCGTCAATTCGTCAGCATGCTGGGCCTGGGCGGCCTCGGTCTCGCCTTTGCCCCCACTCTTCAGCAATTCACCAATCTTTTTGCGCCTCCCGTCGCGATCGGCGATTTCGGCCTGCCGCAGGAATGGTCCACCATTCTCGGCGCCCCGCTCAAGGGCTACGCCTCCTTCCTCGGTGGCCTTCAGCTCAAGCACCTCTCGGTGAAACAGATCATCGAGCCGCATCTGAAACTCCGCGGAGAAGTGCGCAGCGGCATCCCGCCGGCCGGCATGTGGATGAAAATGAAGCCCACGCTCCTCGTGGCGGACCAGATTGCCGAGCGCCTCGGCGAAAAAGTCGACACCGTGATCTCGGCCTACCGCTCCCCGGCCTACAACGCCCGCTGCCCCGGCGCCTCGAAGCATTCCCAGCACATGAACAATGTCGCGCTGGACCTCGTCTTCGCCAGCTCGCCGCGCAAGGTCGCGAAGGTCGCCCATTCGCTGAGGGACGAAGGAAAATTCCGCGGCGGGATCGGATTGTATCCCGATTTCACGCACGTGGACACCCGCGGCACGAACGCGAATTGGGGCTAGGGACGGCCGGAACGCTTTGCACGCGGGCCGATCGATGCTACAGAGCGGGAGCATTCCGCCGTCGCCCATGATTTTCCGCGCCACTTTCGTTCTCCTCGCCAGCGCCCTTGCGGGCCTTTCCACCGCCGCAGCCGCTTCGCCGGAAACCTACCAGCGCACCGAAGATTTCTCGACGAACCCGAAGAACTGGAAGGTTTTTCACCCCATCCAGTTCTACGGCTACGAGCGCACCAGCCACACCGGCACCAAGGGCGAGGCGGGCGGCCTGTTCCAGCCGAAGCCGTATTACAACTACTACGCGGACGCCTACCTGAACGGCGCGATGTCCCGCGGCACCCGGATCACCGCCGCCGGCCGCATCCATTTCGACGGCCTCAGCGACGACCCGGCCTACACGAACTCCGTCTACATCTGCCACTTCCACCGCGGCACCGATGGCACGATCAACACCCTCGGCCTCGCCCTCACCGGCCAGAACGGCACCGCCGTCCTCGCCAATGCCATCATCCAGTTCTCCGACGGCACGGCCTATATCGGCAACTCGGTGAAGCTCCCCGTCTCCGCCACCGATCCCTACATGGAGTGGAATTACACGTGGGATCCCTCCGGCGGCACGCAGGGCTTCGGCTCGCTCATTGTGGAAATCGATGGCCTCACCTCGAAGATCAATCTCACAAAGGCCACCGTCGGCCTCGATTTCTCGGTAAACACCTTCGGCCTGTTCCAGCCGCCCTTCGTTGCGCCGAACAGCAACACCTTCCTCCAGCTCGACATCGGCCACCTCGTTTACAGCGCCCTCGTCGGCGGGCCGCCCTCGGTGCGCATCAAGGGTCCGAACCGGATCAAGGCCTCCACTTCCAAGGTCGCCATCGCCGGCAAGGCGACGATCGGCCTCGGCAATCGCGTGACCTCCGTCCGCTACCGCGTCGTCAAGAACGGCAAGGTCGGCCGCTTCCAGAATGCCACCGGCACTACGGACTGGACCGCCACCATCAAGGTGCCGCATGGCACGTCCCACATCGAAGTGCGCGCCGTGGGAGACAACGGCCTCGTCGCCGACGACTCCGTGAAGGTCAAGCGCACGAAGTAAGCCGCGCCCGCCATGGTTCCCCCGCCGATCGCTCGCCTCGTCGCCGCGATCGGCACCCTCGCGCTCGGCGGCTGCGCGACCGTCTCTCCGGCGAAATCCTCCCGGTGGCACATTCCGCCCGATAGCGTCTTCCTCGCGGAAATCCCGCCGCCTCCCGCGCCCGGCTCCGCGATTGTCCGCCGGCAGATCGACGAAATTCTCGCCCTGCAGGCCCGGGCCACCCCGGAGAAAGTCGCCGTCGCCCGCTGGGATTACGACCTCACCGTCTTCACATTCGGCATCGCCTTCGATCCCGGACTCACCGGGAAGAAATACCCCCAGACCGCCCGCCTCTTCCGCGAGTTGAACAACCTCGTCGAGCGCGTCAACGACGACCTCAAGGACACGTTCCGTTCGCCGCATCCCTTCCAGGTCGACGACCGCGTGAAGCGCTTTGTCGACGCCGTGCCGGGCTACGATTACCCCAGCTACCACTCTGCCCGTTGCGCTCTTTTCCAGCGGGTGCTCACCGATCTCGACCCCGCCCGCGCGGAGGCCTTCGTCCGCGTGTCGCGCATGGTCGAGCAGGACCGCGTCTTCGCCGGCGAGCATTTTCCCTACAGCATCGCCGCCGGCCGCCAGCTCGGCGCCCTGCTCTACGCCGCCCTTGAAAAAGACGCGAACTTCCGGGCGGAAATCGCGCGGATCCGAAGTGCGGAGTGGACCCCGCCGCCCGGGGCACGGAACAGCTTTTAGGCGTTTTCGGGTTTCCCCGTTTTCCCCGCGAGGCTATCGTCGCCTCACACCACCGAACTTATGGGCAAAGGCAACCACAGTCATCGCAAGGAAACCAAGAAGCCCAAGAAGGAGAAGCCGCCAACGGCCCCCGGGAAGAAACGCCGCTAGGCCCCGCTCGTCCGGCCCGTGACGCCTTCGTCGCCGATCGAACACGCCCGCCGCATCAACCGCACCTGGGTCGTGCGCGGCGGCCTTGCCGATACGACCGCGCGTTATCTCGAGCGTCTCGAAATCGAACGTCCGGCCACGCTTCTCGTCGTCTGCGAACGCGCCATCGCCGCCGCCCGCCGCGCCTCCGCCGAACATCGCGACCCGAAACCGGACTTCTACGCTTCGCTCTTCAGCCGCGCCACGCCCGCCGAACGCGACGAGTTCCTCGGCAACCACCTGTGGACGCGGGAACGCTCCGTCCAGCTCGCGCAGCAGGAACCCACCGAGCCGCCCTCGTGAAAAAACTATCCCCCAAGGAGCACTACCAGCACCTGCGCAAGCGCTCGTGCGAGGAATTGTGGACCGAGGACGTTCCCGCCTTTGATCGCACCGAGGGAGCGGACCGCGTGGCGCAGGTCGGCATCATCCGCGCGGTCGGCGTCGTCTTCTCGGAAACCGGAACTCCCGCCCAGCGCGAGCAGGCTCGTCAATGGCTGCGGCCGCTTCTTCGTGACCCCGCCGAGAAGGTCCGCCGCTACGCCATGGCCGCCCTGCCGAAGCTCGGCGCCGACGAGCAGGAAGAGGCCGAATTGCTCGCCCTGCTCGAGCGCCCCGCGTCCGGTCGCGAGAAAGCATTCCTCGGCCGCACCCTCGAAAAGATCGGCGGCGCCGCCACGGTCGACACCCTCGCCGACGCCGGCCTGCATCGCACCGCGCAAAAGGCCGCCGCAAATTTCGCCCGGCGCGAGACCCCCGGCGCCGTGCGCCTCGACGCGCCTCTCGAGGACATCCGCGACGTGCGCATTCACCTGCACATCCGCAGCGGCCTCGAGCGCATCCTCGAGGACGAACTCCACGAAAAGGCCGCCAGCTTCCGTCCGCTCGGCGCCACCCGCGGCCTCGTCGCCATCGCGCCCACCCGCCCCTTCACGCTGGCCGACATCCACGCCCTGCGAACGTTCAGCACCGCCAGCCTCGCGCTCGGCACCGTTCCGCGGAGAGGCGCCGCCCCGCCGGTGGATGCGCTCGCCGCGATCATCGCCTCGCCCCTCGCCCGGCGCATGTTTGCGGCCTTCACGGAGGGGCCGATCCGCTACCGCCTGGAATTCGTCTCGAAGGGCCACCAACGCAGTGCGGTTCGCGCTCTCGGCAACCGCGTTTACGAACTCGCACCCCGGCTGCTGAACGACTCCCGCGACGCCCTCTGGCAGGTCGACATCCACGAAATTCCCGCCGGATGGTCCGTGGAGCTCACTCCGCGCCTGCGGCCCGACCCCCGCTTCGCCTACCGCCGGCGCGACGTTCCCGCCGCCTCCCATCCGCCCCTCGCCGCGTGCATGGCCCGGCTCGCGGGTCCGGGGGCTCGGGACGTCGTCTGGGATCCCTTCTGCGGCTCCGGCCTCGAGCTCATCGAGCGAGGCCTGCGCGGAGGCGTGGCTCGTTTCATTGGCACGGACCTCAGCACCGAAGCCATCGCCATCACCCGTGAAAACCTCGCCTCCGCCGGCCTCGACGGGATTCCCGCCACCCTCGCTGCCGCCGATTTCCGCGATCACACGACGATCGAGGCTCTTCGGCCGGGCGCGGTGTCGCTCATCATCACAAATCCCCCGCTCGGACGCCGCGTTCCCATCCCGAACCTCGCCGAACTCATCGGCGACCTCTTCGCCGCCGCGGAATCCGTCCTCGCGCCCGGCGGCCGGCTTGTCTTTGTCAACCCGCTCTCTGTCAAACCGGTCGGCCGGGGCCTCCGGGCGGAATTCCGCGAGCGCATCGATCTCGGCGGGTTTCACTGCCATCTCGAGAAATACGTGAAGGCGCGGTGACGGTGCGCCGTTGCCGGCCGGGCAAGGTTGGGCGACAATGGCCTTTCATGTCCGCGCCCGTCCTCTACGAAAGCCACTGCCACACGCCGCTCTGCCACCATGCCTACGGCGAGCCCGGAGAATACGCTGCGGTCGCGGAAGCCCGCGGCCTGAAGGGACTGATCGTCACCTGCCAC